>JANOZQ010000514.1:0-8719 GCA_031429555.1 Sphingomonas sp.
TAGAGCGAAACGGGGTGGTCGACGCGGTCCTCTACCGAAAACGGCATTTTGCTGTTGCCGCCGTAAACCGATGACGATGACGCATAGACCATCGGCACTTGGCGTGTGCGGGCCAGTTCGAGCATGTTGACGTGCCCGACAAGGTTCGACTGGACATAAGCTTTCGGATTTTCGAGGCTATAGCGAACGCCTGCTTGCGCGCCGAGGTGGATAATCCGGTCGAATTTCTCGTTCGCCAGCGGCATGTCGAGCGAGAAATCATAGGGGTGAAAGCTGAAACCAGCGCTGGCCAGTTCGCCCAGCCGCGCCCGTTTCAGCGCGGGATCATAATAATCGTTAAGATTGTCGATTCCGAGCACTTCATCGCCGCGCGCCAGTAACGCCCTTGCCACTGCCGCGCCGATAAATCCGGCAGCACCTGTTACCAATACCTTCATGAAACACTCGCAGCAGCGCGACGCAACCGGTCATTTATGGCAATGCCAATCCCGGTTTCGGGAATGGGGGCCACCGCAATCCGTAATGCCGTCGATTGGTCTGCGGCATGAAGCATGTCGAAGAGTCGCATTGCGGCTTCGGCCAAATCGCCACTTGCGCTAAGCGTGACGTCCCCCGCCAAGGCGCCAAAGCCCAACAGCCATTCGTCCGGGGTTGCCTGCAGGGCATTTATGCGCAGTGGTTTCGATGGCGCATAATGCCCAGCCAACTGGCCCGGTGCTTCGATCCGCCCCTTGTTCGGGTTCGCAAGGGCATGGTCGATAAAAACCGGGCCAGACCGGAGCAGGTAAATTTGTTCGCCTTCGACTCTGACAATTGTCGATTCTATGCCGCCAATCGTCGGGCCGTCGTCAATTACCATCGGAATGCGGCCCTCTAAGGTTCGCAGGACATGCACGGCGCAGGTCGGAGAAATCGTGCCACTGGCATTAGCGCTGGGCGCGGCAAGGGGAAGCCCTGTCAACGTCAGCAACGCTTGCATTGCCCGGTGCGCTGGAACGCGCAAGGCGATGCTGGGCAAGTTTGCCGTCGTGATCGCTGCGATCCTGGCATCCGGTCGCATCGGGACCACAATCGTCAATGGTCCCGGCCAGTGCGCGGCAGCGAGGGCAAGCGCTGTCGCGTTAAAATCACCGATCTTCAGTGCGTGATCGACACTGGAAACATGGACGATCAAGGGATTGATCGGGGGACGTTTTTTTGCGGCGTAGATTGCGGCTACGGCTGCATCCGACGTCGCATCGGCGGCCAACCCATAAACGGTTTCGGTGGGAACGGCGACGGGCAGACCGGCTTGGATAAACCGTGTTGCCTGGGCAATAGCTTCGTCACTGAATGGCATCACACGCGTTTGCACTATCGGTCGCTCCAGATGCCGCGTGTATCATAGATAATCTTGCCGTCGCGTTCCTCGGGCGGGACCGATTTGAAAATGTCGTGGTCGACAAGGACGACCATAATGGCGCATTCCATCAGCGCGCTGTCGATGTCGGTCAGCGTCGCGCCGGTTCCGTCGAATGCGGAGGGCAAGGTGTCGGTATGCGGTTCGACAATCGCAATCCGCTCCCCAAAACGCGTGGCCAGATGGGCAGCGACCTTCAGCGCGGGGCTTTCGCGGAAATCGTCGACATTGGCCTTGAACGCCAGTCCCAGCAGCGCGACGCGGCCGGGGTTGGCCTCGATCAATTCGCTCGCATGGCCGACAACATAGTCGATTTTGGCATCATTCACGTTACGCGCCGTGCGGATCAGCGGGGTGATTTCGGGGGCAGAGTGGACGATGAACCAAGGGTCGACCGCGATGCAATGCCCGCCGACGCCGGGGCCGGGCGACAGGACATTGACGCGCGGGTGGCGGTTGGCGAGGCGGATGACTTCCCAGACGTCGATGCCGAGCTTGTCGCTGACCATCGACAGTTCGTTGGCGAAGGCAATGTTGACATCGCGGTAGGCGTTCTCGCTGAGCTTGACCATTTCGGCCACCCGCGCGCTGGTCGTGATGCACGCCCCGCGCACGAAGCTGCGGTAGAAGGACAGCGCCTTGCGCGCGCAGCGCGGGGTGATGCCGCCGATGCAGCGGTCATTGTCGATCAGTTCGATCAGGATGCGGCCCGGCAACACACGTTCGGGGCAATAGGCGATGGATATATCAGCGGTCCCGTTGCCTGCTTTGGGGACTTTGAGATCGGGGCGCAGTTCGGCGATCAGATCGCGCACGGCGTCAGTTGTGCCGACGGGCGAGGTCGATTCGAGGATGACGAGATCGCCTGCTTTCAACACCGTGGCGATGGTCCGCGCGGCGCTCAGGACATGGCCAATGTCGGGCGCGTGATTGTCGTCGAACGGGGTGGGCACGGCGATCAGGAAAACGTCGGATGGTTCGATCATCGTCGAGGCCCGCAACAGTCCGCGTGCGACGACCCCCTGAACCAGCGCATCGAGGTCGACTTCGTCAATGTGGACCTGTCCGGCGTTGACGGTATCGACGACTGATTGATGGACGTCGATGCCAAGCACCTGCGCACCCGACCGCGCGACGACAGCAGCGGTCGGCAGGCCAATATAACCAAGCCCCATGACGCAGACTTTAGGGTGGACACTAACCGGCATTGGCGATGACTTTCGCAATTCGCGACGCGGCATTGCCGTCGCCAAAGGGTGAATGGGCGCGGCTCATGGAATTATAAGCGGATGGGTTGTCGAGTAGTTTGGACACTTCGGCGATGATCGTGGCGGGATCAGTCCCGATCAGTTTTGCCGTCCCCGCCGCAATGCCTTCGGGCCGCTCGGTCGTTTCGCGCATGACAAGCACGGGCTTGCCGAAGGTCGGCGCTTCTTCCTGAACCCCGCCGCTGTCGGTCAGGGCAAGGTGGCAGCGATCGAGGAGGCGCACGAAATCGAGATAAGCGAGCGGGTCGATCATCGCGATATTCGGGTCGCCGGCAAGTGCCGCCATGGCGCTTCGCACGTTGGGATTAGGGTGGACGGGAAAGATGATCCCCACATCGCCGCGCGCTGCAATCTGCGCGATCGCTCCCGCCATGCCTGCCATTGCCTTGAAATTCTCTCGGCGGTGCGTGGTGACGGCAATAATCCGCTTGTCGCCGAAGCGGTCGATGATCGCATCGATCCCGGCACACATCGAAGGATCGGCGGACAGCCGGGCGCGGGTCGCGAGTAGGGCGTCGATTACGGTGTTGCCGGTCTCGAAAATCTGATGTTCGGGGACAGCCTCACGCCGCAACGCATCTGCCGACGTTTTGGTCGGGGCGAAATGCTGGTCGGCCATGGTGGCGACGATCTTGCGATTCACCTCTTCGGGCCACGGATGGTGAATGTCACCACTGCGCAAGCCGGCCTCGACATGGCTGACCGGTATTTTTCGGTAATAAGCAGTGAGTGCCCCGACCATGGCAGTTGCGGTGTCACCCTGGACAATCACGCGGTCGGGCTTTTCAATGTCGAGCACGGTGCCCAATTTGGTCAGCAGCGCTGCCGTCAGCCCGTCGAGCGTTTGCCCGGGCTGCATGATGTTGAGATCGTGATCGGGGACGATGCCGCTGAGCCGCAATATCTGGTCGAGCATCTCGCGATGCTGCGCGGTCACGCAGACGCGGCAATCGACGCCTTCGGTGCGGAGCGCGTCGATCACGGGAAACAGCTTGATCGCCTCGGGCCGCGTCCCGAATATTGCCAGAACGCGATTAGGGACTTTATTCGGCATAGGCTTCACGTCCCCCCTGTCATGCTACGACTCTTAAAACGCCCTATGCCGCCAATGTTGCACTCCGGTAAACGCACCGGCAACTTTACGTCGAAAGCACCCATGTTTCAGTGCCTTCGATGCCCAGCGCGGTCAATTTGCCGCTTGCGAAAGCGCCGGTATCAATGCCGATGCGGTTGGGTTGTTCGTCGACCTCTTCGGTGATCGAATGACCATGGACGACCATGACCCCGTGGTCGCGCGGATCGTCGAGGAATTCACGGCGGATCCACCGCAGGTCACTTTCACGCTGATCGTCAAGTGGAACGCCGGGACGGATACCGGCATGGACGAACAGATAGTCGCCGCACTGCCACTGGTCGACAAATCCGCGCATAAAGGCGATGTGTTCAACCGGTACCCGCGCCGCGATCAGATCGGCAAGATCGCCCAAGTCGCAAGAATCATAATCCGCCTCGCTGACGCCGTAGCTTAGCATCGTTTCACGCCCGCCGACGCGGTGGAACAGGCCCGCTGCCTTGCGGTCGCCCTCCCATGCGCGAATCATGATTTCCTCGTGGTTGCCCATCAGCAGAATTGTTTTGGGCGACTTTGCGATATGGATGGCGCGTTCAACCACGCCGCGCGAATCCTCACCCCGGTCCACCAGATCGCCCAGAAAAACGAGCTTGGTATCCGCCCGCCCGCGCGCCGCATTATCGGCGTCGATCATCCCGATCAGCGTGTCGAGACAGTCCCGGCGCCCGTGAATATCGCCGATCGCATAAACGCGCTCGCCCGCAGGCAAGGCATAAACCTGCGGCTCGGGTTCGGCGGCGCGTGCGAAAAATTTACGAAAAACCATAATTGTTACGGCGGGCCGTTACTCAGACGATGCTCAACGGGCGCTTACACGCTTTCGCGCGGCAAAAGCGAGGAGAGTTCGATGCCGATGCGGTCCATATGATCGCGGATGCGTGGCCACGCCTGCGTCAGGAAGCGATTGCGCTCGTCATCGCGCAGCCGGTTGATGGCGCCATCGGCGACAAACATACCGACGCCACGCCGCACAGAGACATAATTATCGTCCTGCAATGATTGATATGCTTTGGCGACGGTCAGCGGATTTGCGCCATGTTCGGCGGCGAATGCACGCACCGACGGAAGCTGGTCGCCCTCGCCATAACTACCGTCGAGAATCGCGGCTGCCAGATGCCCGCGAAGGCGCAGATATACGGGAATTTCGCTGGAATCGCCCACTGTCATGTAGGGCTAATACACCAAAACAATTGAAATGTCAGTCCCAATTTTTCACGACATTGTCATAATCGGGACGGGGTCGTTCCTCCAGGTCACGCGACGATGATCCGATAAATATGAAGCCTGCAATCCGCTCACCTTCGCCCCCGAACCCATCGCGGACGGCGTGTGAATAGGTTGGCCAGCCAGTGAGCCAGCTGCCGACGAATCCGCTGGCATGGACAGCAGTGAGCAGGTTCATGCACGCAGCACCGACGGACAGCTCTTGCTCCCAGACGGGAATTTTACTGCCTGCGATCGGGCAGGACAGCGCGACGACCAACGCCGGTGCCTGGCGAGCGAATTGGTCCATTGATTCGATTTCGAGACGACCGGCCTCGGGTTTTTCGGTGCGGTAAGCATCCGTCAGCAAAGTGGCGAGGCGGTCCCGCTTGTTACCTTCCACGATCACGAACCGCCACGGCGCCAGTTTGCCGTGATCAGGCACGCGGATCGCTGCCTCCATAATCGCGCGCATTTGCGCTGGCGACGGGCCGGGTGCGATCATATCGCGAGGCTTGCCCGACCGGCGCGTGTGAAGGAGAGCGAGAGCGGATGAGGTGTCGTTGAACATGATTGCGGCGCTAGATCAGCGTGCGTTCAGGCACAATGGGTTGTAGAGCGCTGCCATGTTCTCGCTCGCACTCCTCGCCTCAATTGCTGCCGATCCGTCCTTGATGCGGTTGCGTGGCGAGGATGCACGCGTTGCCAATATTGCTTGGCGATTGCAGACCGAAAATGCAGCAATATGCACGAACAAGACCAACCTTGTCGGGTTGTCGGTGCAGGCGTTGTCTCAATATCCCAAAAGCCAGCAAGCGGCGGCAAGGATGCAGCTAAGTTTGAACCGCCAAGTCGCGATTGCCGCGATCGTGCCGAAGAGCCCCGCGGCACGGGCGGGCTTGAAAATCGGCAACGCTATTTTGGCGATCAACGATGTTGAAACGCCGGTCGTGCTGGCTGACGACGGGTATGCGCCGGTGGGTAAGGTCGAAGACATGCTCGATGCGGCAATGGTGCGTCCGACAATAAAATTGCGGATCGCGCATGAGGGCAATGCGCGCGATGTTGTGCTGTCGGGTCAATCCGGCTGCGCCTCGCGGGTTCAGATTATTGCTGGCAAAAGCATCAATGCCGGGGCCGATGGGCGCTATGTCCAGATCAATGCGCGGATGATCGAATTTGTGGCGAGTGATGACGAGCTTGCCGTGATCATGGGACACGAGCTCGCGCATAACGTCCTGCGCCACATCGCGCTGAAGACGCCATCAAAGCAGGCCGAATATGAAGCCGACCGTCTCGGTGTGTGGCTGATGGCGCGTGCGGGCTATGATGTGGACGCTGTCGTCCCGTTCTGGACGCGCTTCGAGAAACGGACGAACGCGGGCATCTTTGCCGACGGCACGCATCCGTCGCCGAAAAAACGCCTTGCCGCCGTCGCCAGAGCTGTGGCGGAATTGAAAGTGCAACAGGTGGCCGGACAGCCCCTGATCCCGCTCCCAACTCCCGCCGCGCAATAATCTGTCTTCACAGCCCCGTTTTCCCCGCTAGTCTGCACGGTAACAGGCCAAACAGGCCGATTTGAACCTTCGGGGAGTTCTATATTATGGCATCAACCGCCGTGACGACCGGTGAGAAGACATTATTGGGGCATCCCCAGGGGTTGTTCGTCCTCTTTTTCGCCGAGATGTGGGAACGCTTTTCGTTCTACGGCATGCGCGCGCTGCTCATTTTTTATCTGACACAACACTGGCTGTTTTCGGATGGCAAGGCGCAGGTCATTTACGGTGCTTACCTCTCGCTGGTTTACATCACGCCCGTTATGGGCGGCTATCTTGCGGACCGCTATCTGGGGCAGCGCAAGGCCGTCCTGTTCGGCGGCATCATGCTGGCCATCGGCCATTTCATGATGGGCATCGAAGGGTCGGGCGGACAGGGCGATCCAACGCTCAATATCTTCTGGCTCGCGCTGAGTTTTATTATTGTGGGATCGGGCTTTCTGAAAGCCAATATCTCGGTCATCGTCGGACAGCTTTATCCGCGCACCGATTTCCGCCGCGATAGCGCCTATACGATCTTCTATATGGGCATCAATCTTGGCGGTTTCCTGGGACCGTTGTTTTGCGGCTACATCGGCCAGACCTATGGCTGGGGCTATGGATTTGGCCTTGCCGGCATAGGGATGCTTCTTGGCCTTACCGTCTTTGTCGGTTTCAAACCGTTGCTTTTGGGCCGAGGCGAACCGTCCGATCCGGCGCTGCTCAAAAAGCGTGTGGCCGGGCTTCGGCTCGAATGGCTGATCTATGCCGTCGGGGTCGCGTCGGTTGCCGTCATCTGGGCATTGATTCAGGTTCAGGCATTCGTCGGCTGGGCATTGCTGGTATCGGGGGTCGTTCTGGTTGGTTATGTTGTCCTGACAGCGGTCACAAAGCTCAAGCCAGAGGACCGCGACCGGATATTTGCCGCACTGGGGCTTATTCTGGGCTCGATCCTCTTCTGGGCATTGTTCGAACAGACGGGATCGTCGCTCAACCTGTTTACGGATCGCTATGTCGACCGTGGCGGCGTTCCCGCATCGGTGTTCCAGTCTATCAACAGCGGGTACATCATCCTGCTCGCGCCCGTTTTTGCCTGGTTCTGGGTCGCGCTCGGCAAGCGCGGCCTTGAGCCATCCGCACCGGCTAAGTTCGGCCTTGCCTTGCTGCAATTGGGACTCGGGTTTCTGGTCCTCGTGTGGGGCGCGGGCGCAGGTGGTACGCTGACACCGGTGCTGTTCATTTTCCTGATTTATTTGCTGCATACCACCGGCGAGCTTTGCCTTTCGCCGGTGGGCTTGTCCGCCATGAACCGCCTTGCTCCTGCGCAGATGGCGTCGCTGATGATGGGCACGTGGTTTTTTGCAACCGCGAGCGGCAATTTTGTGTCGGGCCTGATCGCCGCAGCAACGGGATCAGAAGTCGCTTCGGGCGAAGGCGCTGCGAAGGAAACAGTACTTGCCGTCTATAGCCAGATCGGCTGGATCGCGATCGCTGTTGGCGTGGTCGTTCTCCTGATCTCGCCGATGATCAAAAAACTCATGCATCTCGACACACTTCGGGATGACATTGCGGAGGCAAAGTAATGCGTTTTGTTTTCATTGCGGGCCTGTTGCTTGCCGGTTGTGCGACGACATCGGCCAAGGTTGAAAAGCCTTCGGCCAAACCCGCCACGGCAAAGTGGAACGCTGACCCGTTCCCCTCAACCTACAAAGCCTACCCAAGCGCCCCAACGCTGATCCGCAATGCCACAATCTTTGATGGCGAAGGCGGACGGATCGAGAATGGCAGTGTGTTGCTGGCCGACGGCAAGATCAAAGCAATCGGCGGGGCGATGGCAGACAGCGATATCCCGGCTGGCACTACCGTCATCGACGGCACCGGCAAGTGGGTGACGCCCGGCATCATCGACATCCACTCGCACCTTGGCGATTATCCCAGTCCGCAGGTGCAAGCGCTTTCCGACGGGAACGAAGCCACCGGCCCCGTCCGCCCCGAAGTGTGGGCCGAACATAGCGTCTGGCCGCAGGATCCCGGCTTTTCACGCGCGCTGGCCAATGGTGGGGTGACGGCGCTTCAGATACTCCCCGGATCGGCGAATCTGTTCGGCGGGCGATCAGTGACTCTTAAAAATGTTTACGCACGCACCATGCAGGGGATGAAATTCCCAGGCGCGCCCTATGGT
>JANOZQ010000515.1:0-2564 GCA_031429555.1 Sphingomonas sp.
GCCTCGGCGAGTGTCATGCCCGACAATTGCGCCGTCATGTAATTACCCGCTTCGACCAGATCGGACGGCATCATCCCCATCGGCAAGTCGATAACGCGATTCTCGACCGACCCGTCATCGCCGACCAGAACCGCAAGTGCCTGTTCCTTACTAAGCGGCACGAACGCGAACTGCTTCAAACGGACCTCACGCGCCGGGACCAGAACGATCCCGGCACAGGCCGACAATCCCGACAACGCCAATGTCGCCGCCGCCAGAGCCCCTTCGACCGGCCCGCCGACCGACAGCCGCGATTCTATCACTGTCCGTTCTTCAAGCGATGGCTCCGCTGCTTGCATCATCCCATCAACAAACAGCCGCAGCCCGCTTTCGGTCGGCATTCGTCCCGCCGATGTGTGCGGCGCTGCAAGCAAGCCATATTCTTCCAGATCCTGCATGACATTGCGGATCGACGCGGGCGACAGGTTGAGCGGTGACAGTTTCGAAATCGTCCGCGATCCAACCGGCTGACCCGAATCGATATAGCTCTCCACGACGATGCGAAACACATCGCGCGCGCGGTCGGTCAGTTCGGTGACGGGAGCATTCATGCGGGCAATATGGGGATCAACGCCGCGCGCGCCAGATCAGCAGGACGCCAACCAACGCCAGCAGACTGCCCCACAGCGCCCATATCTTTTGCTCGAGCATGAAACTCGACGACGGCCACATGACGAGGCCAAAGCCCTGTCCAATCCACAGCAACCCCATCAACAATGCGAAAACGCCAATTATCAGCATCACGGTCTTCATCGCGGATTGTCCCTTTACATCGCGCCCGCTAGATGCGCCGGTTCAACCGATTAGGACAGTCAAATATGCGACCCTCTGGCCGCGCGCCCGACGAAATGCGCGTCATCACCATCGAACCCGCTTTCACCAAACATGCCGAAGGATCGTGCTTGATCAGCTTCGGCGACACCCGCGTGCTTGTCACCGCCAGCGTCGAAGACCGTGTCCCGCCATTCATGCGTGGCAAGGGCGAAGGCTGGGTGACGGCCGAATATGGCATGCTCCCCCGCGCCACGCACACCCGCAGCAACCGCGAAGCCGCCAAAGGTAAACAGTCAGGCCGAACACAGGAAATTCAGCGCCTTATCGGGCGTTCCTTACGTTCGGTCGTGGACATGAAATTGCTGGGCGAGCGCCAGATCACGCTTGATTGCGACGTGATCCAGGCCGACGGCGGTACGCGCACGGCGTCAATCTCGGGCGCGTGGGTCGCAATGCGTCTGGCCGTCGACAATCTGCTCAAGGACGGCAAGCTAGCCGTCGATCCGATCCAGCAGAAAGTCGCAGCGATCAGTTGTGGCATTTACGAAGGCACGCCGGTCCTCGACCTCGATTATATCGAAGACTCAAACGCGCATGCCGACGCCAATTTCGTCCTGATCGGCGACGGCAACATCGCCGAAGCGCAGGCAACTGCCGAAGGCGCAACCTATGACGAGGAAGCACTTCTCCGCCTCCTCCGCCTCGCGCGTATCGGCTGCACCCAGGTGTTCGCGGCGCAGGACCGGGCCACGGGGCGGTGACGCACAAGCTTCTTCCCGGCAAGCTGGTCATCGCCAGCCACAATGCCGGGAAAGTCCGCGAAATCCGCGCGCTGCTGCAACCCTACGGCATTGAACCAATCTCGGCCGCATCGCTCGATCTCCCCGAACCCGAAGAAACCGGCACGACTTTTGCCGCCAATGCGCTACTCAAAGCGGTTTCATCCTGCGACCTGTCGGGCATCGTGGCGCTTGCCGACGACAGCGGCTTGTGTCTTGATGCGCTTGGCGGCGAGCCCGGTGTCTACACCGCCAACTGGGCCGAACCTGACGACGGTGGCCCGCGCAACTGGATGATGGCCATGCAAAAGGTCGAGGATCGCTTGCAAGCCCTCGGCAAAGACGTTTCACGCCGCGCACATTTCGTCTGCACGCTGGCACTGCGCTGGCCCGATGGCAGCGACGCCCTGTTCGAAGGCCGCGTCGAAGGAACCCTCGTCTGGCCCCCACGCGGCGACCGTGGGTTTGGCTACGACCCCGTGTTCGTCCCCGATGGGTACAGCGAAACCTTTGGCGAAATGGACCCGGACGCCAAACACGCGATCAGCCACCGTGCCGATGCATTTGCCAAACTGGTGTCCGCTGTTTTCTAGCGCAGCACGGTCCCGAAATAATTGCCTGCCGGAAAATAGCGACAAACCAGATAATCATCGCTCGCGTTCGATGCCATTGCACAGCCAACCCGCTGCGTCGTCGGCCAGATGATTTGGGTATAATGACCTACTTTCGACCAGTGGCCGGTTGTCACAACATCGGGGAACCGGCCCGCCCGAAAATAGCGGCGCTCGTCGATCCATAGCTGCGCCATGCCTGTGTAACTAAACGCGCCCCGCGTGCCCATGTAAAGATTTTCGCCTTCTGGCGTTTCGGCGTCATCTTGGTCGGCATGTTCAAACGTATCCGTCGACGCGAGATGACGTGCATGAACCAGCGCACTGGCCGCGAGCTTGTCATCCCAACCGAGCGCAGGCA
>JANOZQ010000516.1:0-2296 GCA_031429555.1 Sphingomonas sp.
TCGACCGTTGCGATGTTGCTCGGTGTGTCGCCGCTAAGGGCACATTGGATCGCGGCGACAGTGATATTCCGGGTCATGCGTCAATCCTAAGGCCAAAACGCGCCACAATCGCGATCATCAGCAGATAGAGCACCACCGTGATCGCGCAACCAACGCCCAGTGCGGGCCAGAAAGCAATGCCGCGCCGGAGCAGCGCGGGGATGATCAGGAACATCGGCATCGACGGCAGGAAAAACCAGAAAGTCCCGTTAACGTAACGCGCCATCGCTTCGCTGTCCGCCCCGTCGCGCCACAGCCAGATCATGCTGAGCACCGAAACCAGAGGAAGCGCGACGATGAGCGATCCTAGTGCAGGCTGGCGGCGCGCAATTGTTGAAGCGAGCGCGACGAGCAAGCCGGAGATCAATGCTTTTGACCAGAAGGCAATCACAGCTTTGGCACCTGCTGGCTAATGCAATGGAAACTCCCGCCGCCAGTAAGGATGTGGTCGGTCGGTAAACCTATGGTCGTGCGGTCGGGGAATAGGGCGGCGATTGCTTTGACTGCCAAGTCATCGTTCGCCGCGCCATGCGTTGGGACCACCACGGCGGCGTTCCCGATGTAGAAATTCATGTAACTCGCCGCCGCAAGCTCACCATCAATTTCGATGCGGCCGGGCGAAGGCATGGGTACAATCTCGACACCAAACGCTTTCGCTCGGTCCCACGCATCGGCATAGACTGCAGCATTGGGATCGCCCTCACCAGCTGCCTCTGGCAACGCCAACACGCCGGGGCCAACGAATCGCGCGAGATTGTCGACATGGCCGTCGGTATGGTCGCCCGCCAGCCCGTCACCGAGCCACAGCACCCTCGTGACCCCGAGATCGAGCATCAGCTGCGCCTCGATATCCTCGCGCGTCATCATCGGATTGCGATTCGGGTTGAGCAGGCATTGTTCGGTAGTGACGAGCAGCCCCGCGCCGTCGACGTCGATCGCGCCTCCCTCGAGGATAATGCTGCGCGGATGATGCGGCAGGTCGGCCGACGCGCAGAGTAATCCTGCCAGTGCATCGTCGAGCGGCGACGGATATTTCCCGCCCCAGCCATTGCCGCGATAATCGAGCGCGGTCCCGTCCGAACGCACCAGCGGTCCCGTATCGCGCAGCCAGATGTCGTAGAACGGCACGATGTGGGTTTCTGCCCCCGTTTTGAGCGCAACCGCCCGGTCCGCCGCCGCGTCGTTGGCGCAAACGAGCCGAACCGTTTCGCCCTTACCACCTGCATGCACCGCGCGCACAAACGCCGCCACTTGCTCCTGTGCAGGCTCCAAATCATCGAGCCAAAGATCAGGCGCGGACGGAAAACCGATCCAGACTGCGCTGTGCGGGGACCATTCGGAAGGCATTATCGGCATTTAAAATCCATTGCTTATTATGGCGGAGAAGCCATATCTCTCAAGTAGGTTTAATTGGGGTAAGATATGAACACGACGCCAGCAAATTTAGCCGGGGGCAATCAAAAATACTGTGTTGGTTGTGCTACTCCATTGCACGCTTCAGCACGCGCTTGCCCGCAGTGTGGGGCAGCGCAAGGAACAACAGGCCGAATTGGGCAAAAGAGCAGGATCACTGCTGCACTTCTGGCATTTTTCCTAGGCGGCTTCGGTGTTCATAAGTTTTACCTTGGCCGGACGGCGGCAGGTGTTTTGTATCTCCTATTTTTCTGGACATTTATCCCCGCAATCGTCGCCTTTATTGAATTTATTGTATACCTTACTATGAGCGACGAGGCTTTTGCTGATAAATACGGCTGATCGGAAAGCCCAAACGCTGAATTACTTCTCCGCGCGGTCCTTGTCGCGCACCGCACGGAATTCTGCCGTCGGTGCCCAGTTTGGCCAGTTTGTGCCCGATGCCAGTTCACGCCCGATGCCATAATACATCGTCAGATCCTGCACCGCGCCGTCCCAGTTCCAGTCCGCGCGATATTCGTCCTGCGGCTTGTGGTAGCGGTTGACGACATAATCATCGGCGGCCGCTTTGCCCGCTGCTTTTCCGCCCACGACCAGATCTTCGCCGCCCGACGCATACATCATCGGCACGCCCAGCCGCGCGAGGCTGAAATGGTCGGAGCGGTAATAGTATCCCTTTTCGGGATCGGGATCGGGTGCGATGACGCGGTTGCCCTTTGTCGTCCAGCGCGTGACATAATCGTCGAGTTCCGACAGGCCGGGGCCTACAACAACGACATCCTTGGTTGCGCCGACAATGTTCAGCCCGTCCATGTTGACGCCGCCGACGGTCTGGCTGAGCGGA
>JANOZQ010000517.1:0-2914 GCA_031429555.1 Sphingomonas sp.
CTGATCGCACTCGAAGAGACGCATCCCGGCGTCATGGACGCGGTAAAAACTGCCGCACACGACGAAGCGCTGAAAGGCTATGGCGCTGCGCTGACACTGCTCCAGACCGACGTTGCCAAGCTTTATGCAAGTAAATTCACCGCGCCCGAACTGGCGACGCTGATCACTTTCTTTTCGAGCGAAACCGGCCAGGCCATGATCATCATGTCCGCCGGATCGAGCGGTGACACCGCAAGCGAATTCGAGACCAACCGCCGTGCCAAGGCAATCGCGATGATCCAGAACGCGAGCGACGCGACGAAGCGCGACCTGACGATGCTGATGGACTCAGGCCTGCTTCCCAAGGTCCGCGCGATCAACCCCGAAGTGTCGGCACTCTCCACGCGGCGGTTTGACGATGTCAGCACCATCATCGAGGCCGCTCTCCCCGCACGGGTCGAAGCCACGATCAAAGCATTTCAGGCAAAAGCAAAATGACCACAGACTCCGAACGCACGCGAATCGCCCGTGACGGCATGTACCGGCCCGAATTTGAATCGGATGCGTGCGGCGTTGGCCTCGTCGCCGCAACCGATGGCAAGGCATCACGTCGCGTTGTGGCCTCGGCCATCGATGCGCTGAAAGCCGTGTGGCATCGCGGCGCGGTCGATGCCGATGGCATGACCGGTGACGGCGCGGGGCTGCATGTCGATCTGCCGATGCCCTTCTTTGCCGATGCCATTATTGCGAGCGGCCACAAGCCGATCGACAACAGCTGGCTGGGCGTCGGCATGGTCTTTTTGCCGCGCACCGATCTGGGCGCGCAGGAAACCTGCCGCACGATCGTTGAGTCCGAAATCATCGACGCAGGCTTCACCATCTATGGTTGGCGGCAAGTGCCTGTGAATGTGTCCGTCATCGGCCGCAAGGCACAGGAAACGCGGCCCGAGATCGAGCAGATCATGATTGCGGGGCCGAACGCCAAGACAACCGACTTCGACGAGTATGAAAAGACCTTGTATCTCGTCCGCCGCCGCATCGAAAAGAAAGTCATCGAAGCGCAGATCCAGGGCTTCTACATCTGCTCGCTGTCGGCACGCTCGATTGTTTACAAAGGGCTGTTCCTCGCCGAGAGCCTGTCGGTCTTCTACCCCGATTTGCAGGACGAACGCTTCACGTCGCGTGTCGCCATTTTCCACCAGCGTTATTCGACCAATACGTTCCCGCAATGGTGGCTGGCGCAGCCGTTCCGCTGCCTTGCGCACAATGGCGAGATCAACACGATCCGCGGCAACAAGAACTGGATGAAAGCGCACGAAATCCGCATGGCGAGCCTCGCGTTCGGCGATGCTTCGGACGACATAAAGCCGGTGATACCTGCGGGTGCATCGGACACCGCCGCGCTCGACGCCGTGTTCGAAGTGATCGCACGATCAGGCCGCGACGCACCAACCGCCAAGACCATGCTCGTGCCCGAAGCGTGGCAGGAAAAGCATGACATGCCGCCTGAACACAGCGCGATGTACGCCTATCTGGCGAGCGTCATGGAACCGTGGGACGGCCCCGCAGCACTCGCGATGACCGATGGCCGCTGGGCGGTCGCGGGCATGGACCGTAATGCGCTCCGCCCGCTGCGTTATACGCTGACCAATGATGATCTGCTGATTGTCGGTTCCGAAACTGGCATGGTCGTTGTCCCCGAAGCCACTGTGCTGATGAAAGGGGCGCTGGGCCCGGGTCAGATTATCGCGGTCGACCTGCATGAAGGCAAATTGTATCAGGACCGCGCGATCAAGGACCGGCTGGCCGCCGAAGCCCCCTATCGCGATATGGTCGGCGATTTCCTGACGCTTGAGGAATTGCCTGACGCGGGCGAAACACTGCCTTATTTCCCGCGGGCGGAACTCGTCCGCCGCCAGGTTGCGGCGGGGCAGACGATGGAGGACATGGAGCTGATCCTCTCGCCGATGGTCGAGGAGGGCAAGGAAGCCATCGGTAGCATGGGCGACGATACCCCGCTGGCCGTCGTGTCGGACAACCCACGCCTGATCAGCCATTTCTTCCGCCAGAATTTCTCGCAAGTCACCAATCCGCCGATTGACAGCCTGCGCGAACGTCAGGTGATGTCGCTGAAAACACGCTTCGGCAATCTCGCCAATATCCTCGATCAGGATTCGGGGCGCGACCGCGTCCTCGTGCTCGACACGCCGGTGCTGACCAATGGCGACTGGTTCCGCCTCAAAAACCATTTCGGCGCGGCGTCGGCCGAAATCGACTGCACCTTCGAGATGGGATCGGGTGCCGACGGCCTGCGCGCAGCCATTGCCAGCGTCCGCGCCGAAGCCGAACAGGCGATCCGCGAAGGGCGCAGCGAACTGTTCCTGACTGACGAGCATGTCTCCGAAGCCCGCGTCGCCATCCCGATGGTGCTTGCTGCTGCTGCCGTCCACACGCATCTGGTGCGCAAGGGGCTGCGCTCTTACGCCAGCATCAACGTCCGTGCGGCGGAATGCCTCGACACGCATTATTACGCCGTCCTGATCGGCATTGGTGCCACAACAGTGAACGCCTACCTGTCCGAAGCTGCCATTGCCGATCGCCAGTCGCGCGGGTTGTTCGGTGACATCAGCCTCGGCCAGTGCATTCAAAAGCACAAAACGGCCGTGGGCGACGGCTTGCTCAAAATCATGTCGAAAATGGGCATCGCAGTCATCTCCAGCTATCGCGGCGGCTATAATTTCGAAGCGGTTGGCCTGTCCCGCGCGCTCGTCAACGATCTCTTCCCCGGTATGCCCGCCAAGATTTCGGGCGAAGGCTATGTCTCGCTGTATCAGAACGCATCCGAACGCCACGAAGCGGCCTTCGATAAAGCCGTCGCCACGCTCCCTATCGGCGGCTTCTATCGCCAACGTGCGGGGGGCGAACCGCACGCCTA
>JANOZQ010000518.1:0-3057 GCA_031429555.1 Sphingomonas sp.
GCACTGCATTGCCCGACCACGGAACGGAAAACCGGTGCACCGACTTCGTCGATGGTCGCATCGACCGTTGCCGACGCCGTTTGCGGACGGCTGATCGCGAGGCAGGCTGTGTTGGGGCTGACGATCACCCCGTTGACAGCGGTGTAGTCGGTGCCGCCGCGCAGCAGGATGGCCGTCAGGTTGCTGATGTTGTTGCGTTGAACAAACGTAAAGTTGGCAAGGCGGACGTTCTGACGCGGAATGTTACCGTCCAGAGCGTTATCCGAATCCGCCTCGATCATCGAGTCACCCGCATTCGGGCGCTGGACGGCCAGAACATATTGGAAGAATCCCTTGAGCCCGACGTCGGTATCAAGATTGTCGTCGTCCGCGCCGGTCGACACGAAATATTTCATGTTGACCGTGCCGCCGAAGAATTCGGCGCCATCGTCCGAGCTGTTATGCGACTGGATGTGGTCGAGGATGGTGCCGCTGCCGGTGCCGCCCGTCGTCAGTGCCTGAAGTTCGCTGTTGCCCGAAAGGATAAAGCCCGAATAACGGATCTGGACATAGCTCATACGGCCGCTGTTGTCGGCCGAGTTCGCTCCTCCATAAAGTGCTGGATCAACCGCGCCTTCGACCTGGCGCTCGCAGGCAACCGTGCCCGGTGTCGCAGCTGGCGCGATACAGTCGGTAATCGGCGCACGGCCGTTCAGCACGACACCGCCCCACTGACCGATTGAATCGTCTGTGTTCAGGCCAAGAACATTATCGCGGCTCGTGAAGACAATCGGCGCAGCTGCCGTGCCGACAGCGGAAATGCGATTGCCGCGATTGACGTTCAGCCACGAAACGCCCGTGCCGCCGTATACAACGACACCGGGGTCAATCGTCAGTGTCACAACGTTGTTTGTCGATGCCGGCCCTTGATCGGTGCCAATGTCGACGCGACCGCTCAGACGATACAGCAGTCCGGGCACGCGCGTCAGCGTCGATGACACATTGAGACGCGCCGGCAGGGTGCAAACCCGGTATGTGCCCAAAGTCGCATTTGTAACCGTACCAGAATCGGTCAGACCTTGGGGATCGAGGATCGTCGGGCAACCCGTGGCTGGCGTGACCAGCGTCGGCGCGGGTGGCGGCGGTGGCGGCGGCGGCGCAGGGGGCGTCGTGTTGTTGATGGTCACGTTGCCGCCGGTGCCTGGCGACGCGATGTCGTCGGCACCACAGGCGGCCAGCGCGGCGCAGCTTGCGGTTGTCATCAGGATCATCGAAATGCGTTTTGTCGAGGCCATATATTCTCCGCTCCGGGCGCACCGGCTTGTTGAAAGTCATGAGCGGAGATGGCCCGAATCGCCGAACCCCCTTTTCAACCGCCCTGAACGAGCGGTTAGGGATGATGTGTGACAGGCAGATTCGATTCAGGCTTCAGTTCAGCGACTCTGACGTGACGTTTTTGTGGCAGTCTTCAAATGAGGACGAGTGCAGCCGCTAGGGCGAGCAGGAACGAAATGGCTGTGGATGCAATCACCGGGAGTGATGACCGCCAGCCCTGTTCGAGTAATAAATTCATCGGTGAGCGGATGCCGGTCGCAGTGACCGCAAGCAAAAGCAGCGCCGAAGCGACTTTAGGCGACCACGCCAACACTGGCGCGGGCAAAGCTACGAGCGAATGCAGCGTCGTCATGCCCAAAAACCCGAGCACGAACCACGGCACACCGACCCCGCCCCGTTTGGCATCTGCGGCGGGATAAGCCCACGCTACGACGACCAGCGCCGGCGCAAGCAGCGCCACCCGCGTCAGTTTCACAATCGACGCCGTCTGCCCCGCCGCATCCGAATAGCTATATCCTGCCCCCAGCGCCTGCGCGACGTCATGGATCGATGCGCCCATCAGGAACCCGGCCTGCGTATTATTGAGGTTCAACGCGTGCGCCAGCACCGGATAGACTGACATGGCCAGCGCACTTGCTGCCGACACCGACACCAGCACCAGCGTCAGCTGCGCCTGTGACGTTCGCTTTTCACCCAGCACACTCGACAACGCCAACGCCGCTGACGCCCCGCAAATCGCAACGGCACCCCCGGCAAGCGTTCCGAATGCCGTCCCCATCGGCCCGCCTTTTGCAACCAAAGTCCCGGTCAGCGTCACCAACGCAATCATCACAGCAATCGCCGCAAACGCCACCCAGCCCAACCCGATGATCTGCGCAAACGTTATCTGGAGCCCAACCAGCACGATCCCCCAGCGCAACAACGTCTTTGACGCAAACCCCAATCCGGGATGCAGCCGTGCATCGGCATTCACGAAATTGAACGCGAGGCCAATGAGCAACCCCATCAGCATCAGTGGCGCGCCATAATGTTCGGAAAGATAGGCCGCAGCGAGCGACGCCACCGCTGTCATCGCCAGCCCCGGCCAGTAACTCCGCCATCCCAGCTTGGGCGACGGCGCAACATCAAGCAGATCGCCGTAAAGATCAGCAGCAGCAGGAATCGGGCGCGGGTTGGTCGTCACGCGCGACGGATAACGGGCATCATCACATGGAGCCAGAGCAGCGCGAGCAGATAAGAACAGGCCGCGAAGATAAAGAGCGGCGTGTAACCGATGCCCGCCCCCAGCACTTGTCCGGTAACCCACACAATCGCCATCCCGCCGATATTGCCGCAGAACGCGCCGAAAGCCGTCACACGCCCCACTTTCCCGCGCGGCACGACATCGGTGATGATCGAAAACAGGCTCAGCGAAAATCCCTGATGCCCCGCCAGCACGACGCCCATCATGATCGCGACCGGCCAGAAGCTGTTCAGCCCCAGCACAAACGGCACCGGCGTCACGATCAGCGCCGATACCAGCATCACTGTCTTGCGCACGCGGTTGACGCTCCACCCCCGCTCGAGCATCCGTGTCGAGGCCCAGCCCGCAATGAACGCACCCGCTCCCGACCCCAGAAACGCAATCGCTAGCGGCACGGCAAGCTCGCTCGTCGTCAGGCCATATTCCTTGCGGTAAAAATCGGGCAGCCAGAAGTTCAGCAACCACCACGTCGAATCCGAAATCGCCTTGGCCACGACAAT
>JANOZQ010000519.1:0-5012 GCA_031429555.1 Sphingomonas sp.
CGCCGCGCCCATTTCGAGGTAAGCCGCTATCGCTTCACCGCGCCCGATGCCGCCTGCGACAAATACGGGAACCTGGTCGGCAACTTCGGGCAGGATTTCCTGCGCCAGAACCGACGTCGAGACGGGGCCGATATGCCCGCCCGCTTCCATGCCTTCGATCACCAGCGCGTCGACGCCCGAGCGGATCAGCTTCTTCGCCAGACTGAGCGCAGGCGCGAAACAGATGACTTTCGCACCCATTGCCTTGATCGCGTCAAGGCTACCGGTCGGCGGCAATCCGCCCGCAAGGACAATATGCGTCACGCCATGTTTTGCGCACACGCCGATCAGATCATTTAGCTGCGGGTGCATTGTGATCAGATTGACGCCAAAGGGCTTAATCGTGCGCTTCTTTGTTTCGGCGATTTCGGTATCGAGCAGTTCGAACGGCATCGCCCCGCACGCAATCAACCCGAAGCCCCCTGCATTGGAAATGGCGGACACCAAATGCCGCTCGCTGATCCACGACATCGCGCCGCACATGATCGCGGTCTCGCTGCCCAGAAACGCCGCCCCGCGCGCCATCAGGGTGGATAGTTGCGTTCGGGGCGGAGCAATGTTCATATCGGCCATGCCCCGTGCCATGCCCGCGCCTTGGCCGGGGTGCAAGGCCGACGGCCCGCTTGCACCGCGCACCGCACCCGCTAAACGTGCGCCATGGACAGGATACACATCAGGGGCGGCAACCGCCTGTCGGGGCGCTTGCCCATTTCGGGAGCCAAGAACAGCGCATTGACGCTGCTGCCCTGCGCATTGCTCACCGACGAGCCGCTGACCCTGCGCAATCTGCCGCGGCTCGCCGATGTCGATAGTTTCGGGCATTTGCTCAATCAACTTGGCGTTTCGACGATGATCGAAGGCGCGCGGCCCGAGGATTTCGGTCGGGTGATGACCGCGCGTGCGCAACGGGTGACCGCGACGACCGCGCCTTACGACATCGTCCGCAAGATGCGCGCGTCGATCCTCGTGCTTGGACCAATGCTGGCGCGGATGGGGGAGGCGACGGTTTCGCTGCCTGGCGGCTGCGCGATCGGCAACCGTCCGATTGATCTGCATTTGAAAGCACTCGAAGCCTTCGGCGCGACGGTCGAGATGCTGGCGGGCTATGTGAAAGTCTCGGCGCCCGGCGGTCGTGTCCCCGGCGGGACGATGCGCTTTCCGATCGTCTCGGTCGGCGCGACAGAGAATGCACTCATGACCGCCGTGCGCGCCAAAGGCACCTGCATCATTGAGAACGCCGCGCGCGAGCCCGAGATCGTCGATCTCTGCCGCTGCCTGATCGCGATGGGCGCGAGCATTGACGGCGTCGGCACCGAAACGCTGACCATTGAAGGGCGCGACCGGCTGCACGGCGCGACCTATGCCGTGATGCCCGACCGGATCGAGGCGGGGAGCTATGCCTGTGCCGTTGCCATTGCGGGCGGCGAGATCGAACTTGTCAACGCCGACCCGAGCGAAATGGGCGCG
Source organism: Sphingomonas sp. (assembly GCA_031429555.1). GTDB lineage: Bacteria > Pseudomonadota > Alphaproteobacteria > Sphingomonadales > Sphingomonadaceae > Sphingomonas_O. The sequence continues at coordinate 1,507 of JANOZQ010000519.1, forward strand.
ACGCTCGATGCGCTCAAGGAAGCCGGTGTCGGGATCGAAACGACCGCGTCCACGATCCGCGTGAAATCGGACGGCAAGCTCGGCCCGCTGACGCTCTCGACCGCGCCTTATCCGGGCTTCGCAACCGATATGCAGGCGCAGTTTATGGCGATGCTCTGTCTTGCCGATGGCGCTAGCGTGCTGACCGAAACGATTTTCGAAAACCGTTACATGCACGTCCCCGAACTGGCGCGGATGGGCGCGGATATTCAGGTAACCGGGCGGTCAGCCGTGGTGCGTGGCGTCAAGGAAATGTTCGGTGCGCCAGTGATGGCCACCGACCTGCGCGCGTCGATGTCGCTGATCATTGCAGGGCTGGCGGCCAAGGGTGAGACGCAGGTGCAGCGGGTCTATCACCTCGACCGCGGGTATGAGCGGCTGGAGGAGAAATTGTCCGCCGTGGGGGCGGATATCGAGCGGGTTTCCGACGGTTGAGGTGACCGAAACAGATTTCCTCGTTCTCCTTCGCCCCCTCGCGACACATACCTCCGCTCGGGGGTTGATGGATGACGCGGCGGTGCTGGGCGATATGGTTTTCACGCACGACATGCTGGTCGAGGGCGTGCATTTTCTGGCCGACGATCCACCGGAAGACGTCGCGTGGAAATTGGTGGCGGTGAACCTGTCGGATTTGGCGGCAAAAGGGGCGGTGCCGGTGGGGGTGCTGCTTGGATATTCGCTTTCGGATGATGACTGGGATGCCGCGTTCGTTGTGGGGCTAGGCCAGGCGCTGACGCATTTCGATGTACCGCTGCTCGGCGGCGACACCGTGCGCGGGCCGCGCGTTTTGTCGCTGACGGCCATCGGACAGAGTGCGATTGCGCCGTCGCGGTCGGCGGCACAGGCCGGGGATGCGCTGTATGTGACCGGAGTCATTGGGTTGGCGGGGCTTGGGCTTTCCTACCTCCGTCATCCCAGCGAAAGCTGGGATCCCGTGATGACTGGGCGTGCACTACCCGCCGGAGATCGCCGCTTCCGCTGGGATGACATGGTAAGCGCCTACCGCCGCCCCATTCCGCGCCTCGCCGAGGGTCAAGCGCTCGCCCCTATCGTTCATGCGATGATGGATGTGTCCGACGGCCTCCTGATCGATGCAGAGCGGATGGCCAATGCAAGCAATCTGGCGCTTGAGATCGACCTTGATGCCGTACCCCGTGCGGGCGACATCATGACCGCGATCACCGCGGGTGATGACTATGAACTTCTTTTCGCTGCCGCGCCCAACGCGCATATCCCCGTCCCCGCAACCCGCATCGGGACGTTCAGCGGTGGCACTGGCCTAACGCTTCACAACGCACATGGCCCTGTCGCTTTGCCGCAGCGGCTGGGCTACACGCACGGATAAGGTTGCATTGCGCGGCGCGTCCGCTTTATAGGCGCGCCCATTCACTGCCGCATACGCTATCAAAGGTGAGGCGCGGCGTGCCGACGACATAAGGGGATTTCCGGCTCATGAATTTGGTTCTTTTCGCCATCGCGTGCGGCTTTCTTGCCGTGCTCTACGGAATCTTCACCAGCGGTCAGGTGCTCCGTGCCTCGACGGGCAATGCCAAGATGCAGGAAATTGCAGCGGCGATTCAGGAAGGGGCGCAAGCCTATCTCTCGCGGCAATATCGCGCGATTGCCGTTGTTGGCGTTATCGTCGCCGTTCTTGTCGGCTATTTCCTCGGGCTGACGTCGGCGGTTGGTTTTCTCCTCGGGGCAATCCTGTCCGGCGCGACGGGCTTTATCGGCATGAACATTTCGGTGCGCGCTAACGTCCGCACAGCACAGGCGGCCTCCGAAGGGTTGCAGCAAGGGCTGACGATGGCATTCCGTGCCGGCGCGATTACCGGTATGCTTGTTGCAGGCCTCGCACTGATCGCGATTGCGGGCTTTTTTGCCTATCTGATCGGTCCGGCGGGTTATCTGCCCAATGACCGTATCGTCATCGACGCGCTCGTCGCTCTCGCTTTCGGTGCCTCGCTGATTTCGATCTTCGCGCGGCTTGGCGGCGGTATCTTTACCAAGGCAGCTGACGTTGGCGCGGATCTGGTCGGCAAGGTCGAAGCGGGAATTCCCGAAGACGATCCGCGCAACCCTGCGGTTATTGCCGACAACGTCGGTGACAATGTCGGCGATTGCGCGGGCATGGCGGCCGATTTGTTCGAAACCTATGTCGTCACCATCGGCGCGACGATGGTGCTTATTGCTTTGCTGGTGAAGGGTGCGGGCGATGCCCTCCTGCCTTTGATGAGCCTCCCGCTCCTGATCGGCGGCGTTTGCATCATCACTTCGGTTCTGGGCACTTACTTTGTTCGTCTCGGCAACAGCACCAACATCATGAATGCCATGTACAAAGGCTTCCTCGTGACGGCGGTGACGTCGGCCGTCGTGATCTGGTTCGCCACCCAATATGCGCTGGGCGACATGGAAGCGGTCATCGGTGCGAACCTTGACGGCACCGGCGGGTTCACCGGGCGCATGCTTTATTATTGCATGTTCTTGGGCCTCGTCATCACCGGGCTCCTCATCTGGATCACCGAATATTATACCGGCACCAATTATCGCCCGGTCCGCAGCATCGCCAAGGCATCGGAAACTGGCCACGGCACCAACGTCATCCAGGGACTGGCAATCAGCCTTGAATCGACAGCGCTGCCGACGCTCGTCATCTGTGCGGGCATCATCATCGCCTATCAGCTCGCAGGCCTTATCGGCATCGCCTTTGCTGCCACCGCGATGCTGGCACTTGCGGGCATGGTCGTTGCTCTCGACGCTTATGGTCCGGTGACCGACAACGCGGGCGGCATTGCCGAAATGGCAGGCCTCGACGACAGCGTTCGTGCCAAGACCGACGCATTGGATGCGGTCGGCAACACGACCAAGGCCGTAACCAAGGGCTATGCCATTGGTTCGGCAGGTCTGGCCGCGCTGGTGCTGTTCGCGGCCTACACAACCGATCTCGAGGAGTATTTTCCCAACCTCGATGTCGATTTCAGCCTCAAGAATCCGTATGTCATCGTCGGGCTGCTGCTCGGCGCGCTCCTGCCTTACCTCTTCGGCGCGATGGGCATGACGGCTGTGGGTCGTGCCGCAGGCGAAGTGGTGAAGGACGTCCGCGACCAGTTTGCCAAGAACCCGGGTATCATGACCTATGAGTCAAAACCCGATTACGCCCGCACCGTCGATCTGGTGACCAAGGCAGCGATCAAGGAAATGATCATTCCGTCGCTGCTCCCGGTGCTTGCGCCCATCGTGGTCTATTTCGTGATCACGGCGGTTGCGGGGCAAGCCTCGGGCTTTGCTGCACTTGGCGCGCTCCTGTTGGGTGTTATCGTCGGCGGCTTGTTCGTCGCCATCTCGATGACCTCGGGCGGCGGCGCGTGGGATAATGCCAAGAAATATATCGAAGATGGCAACCACGGTGGCAAGGGTTCGGAAGCCCATAAAGCAGCCGTGACCGGCGACACCGTCGGCGATCCTTA
>JANOZQ010000520.1:0-3348 GCA_031429555.1 Sphingomonas sp.
TGATTGCGGGCGACAATTTCGGGTGCGGGTCAAGCCGCGAACATGCCGCGTGGGCGCTCGACGACATGGGCGTCAAAGCCGTGATCGCGCCGAGTTTTTCGGACATTTTTTCGGGCAACGCCTACAAGAACGGCATTCTGACGGTTGTCCTCCCTCAAGAAAGCATCGACCGGTTGATGGAAGTTGCGACAACTGATCCGATCCACATTGATCTCGAAGCGCAGACCGTCACAACGCAGTTTCAGGACCGCTTCAGCTTCGATATTGATCCATTCCGGAAGCAATGCCTCTTGAATGGCACCGATGAAATCGCCCTGACACTTGCATCCGGGTCGAAGATCGACTCGTATGAAAAGACGATAGGGTCGGCGCGGCCCTGGCTGAATAAAGGGGTTGCGGCGTGAAGGCATTGTTATCGGTTGCAACGGGCGGCCCCGAAACACTGGTCTTGAGCGAAATCGACGCGCCGGTCGCGGGGCCGGGACAGTTGCGCGTCGCGGTCAAGGCATGCGCCGTCAATTATCCCGACGTCCTGATCATCGAGGACAAATATCAGTTCAAGCCCGCGCGCCCCTTTGCACCGGGCAGCGAGATTGCCGGCGTCGTTGAGGCGCTGGGGCAGGGCGTGACGGGGTTCAAAGTCGGGGATCGCGTCATTGCGGTGACCGGGCACGGCGGTCTGGTCGAACATCTCGCGGTGCCCGCAGCGTCGGCTTACAAGCTGCCCGACGAACGCAGCTTCGAGGACGGCGCGGCATTGCTGATGACCTATGCGACGTCGATCCATGCGTTGGCGGATCGCGGCAAGCTGAAAGAAGGCGATGTCCTGCTTGTGCTTGGCGCAGCGGGCGGTGTCGGGCTTGCCGCCGTCGAACTTGGTGTGGCGTTCGGCGCTCGGGTCATCGCTGCCGTGTCGAGCGAAGAAAAAGCCGCAGCAGCGCGGGCGGCGGGGGCGCATGATACAATCATTTATGGCCGCGCCCCGTTCGACAAGGACGCATCCAAAGCACTCGCCGACGCTTTCAAGGCGAAAGTCGGCCCCGATGGCGCGGATGTCATTTATGATGCGGTCGGTGGTGATTATGCCGAGCCCGCCGTGCGCTGCATGGCGTGGGAAGGGCGTTATCTCGTCGTCGGCTTTCCGGCGGGCATCCCAAAGCTGCCGCTCAACCTGACGCTGCTGAAAAGCTGTGATGTCTGCGGCGTTTTCTGGGGTGCGTTTGCCGCGCGCAACCCGTCGGCCAATGCAGCGCATGTCGCGCGGCTGTTCCGGCTGTGGGCGGACGGCAAGATCAAGCCGCTCGTGACGCATGTCTATCCGTTCGAGCGCGGCGGGGATGCGATTGCGGCGCTGGGTAACCGGTCGGCCATCGGAAAGCTCGTCGTGAAGGTTGCCGATTAGGCGCGCGCCGCCTATCTGCATCACCGAGACAGCCGAGGGATCGTCATGACCAATTTTTCTGACCGCGAAGCTGCGTTCGAAACCAAATTCGCGCGCGACGAGGAAATGCAGTTCCGTATCACGGCGCGCCGCAACAAGCTTGTGGGCCTGTGGGCAGCCGAGAAAATGGGGCTGACAGCGGCCGAAGCTGCGCCTTACGCCACGTCGGTTGTTCAGGCCGATTTCGAGGAAGCGGGCGACGATGATGTCGTGCGCAAAATCGTCGGTGATTTGAGCGCGGCGGGCGTTGAAACCGATACAGCGGCCATCACAGCGCTGCTCGCCGAAAAAACAGTCGAAGCCCGCCGCCAGCTGATGGAATCGCAATAATGGGCATGCCCGCTGCCGAGATCGAAGCGATGATCCTGGCCGCGATCCCCGGTGCGCAGGTCGAGATCACCGATCTGGCGGGCGACGAAAACCATTATGCCGCGCGCGTTGTTTCGGAAAGCTTCCGGGGCCAGCCGCGCATCAAGCAGCATCAAACCGTCTATAATGCACTCGGCGGTCGGATGGGCGGCGTGCTTCACGCGCTTCAGCTGACCACGGCGACACCCGAATAAGGACCACGATATGACCGACACCACCCACGCCCGCATCGTTGAACTTGTCACGACCAACAATGTTGTCCTGTTCATGAAAGGCACGCCGCTGTTCCCGCAATGCGGCTTTTCGTCGAAAGCGATTTCGATCCTTGATCACTTGAACGTCGAATATGCGACGGTCGACGTGTTGCAGGACATGGAAATCCGCCAGGGCATCAAGGAATATAGCGACTGGCCGACTGTGCCGCAGCTCTACGTCAAGGGTGAGTTTCTCGGCGGCAGCGACATCATGATGGAAATGTATGAAGCTGGCGAGCTTCAGGACGCGCTTGCGAAGTAGGCTTTTGCGGGAAGGTCCGGGCGAGGGCGGGTCAGTTTGCGAGACCAGGGGAAGCTGAAACTGACCCGCCACTCTATCAGGCGGGGGACACCGCCGTTGGGACACTAGATATGATGCAGGGGCCGTGCCAGTTTTGGCCAATCGCGGATTTGCGCGGGTGACGGTGGTTCACAAAAATTAACCAACGCGCCGATTGTAAGAAATTTCGACAGCTTTCGTCCTTCTTCTCCCCTCCAAGCCTTCTTGGAGGGGCCGGGGGTGGTTCTTCTTATTGGGACATTCGACCGAACGGGCAGAGGGGCCACCCCCAGCCCCTCCAGCAAGGGCTGGAGGGGAGTCCTTGCGCACTTGTCGTCCAACGGCCACATCATGATCATGGACGATCAAAGCACCGACATCGCGCAAAGGCTGACGCCGCTCGTCCGCCGCGTCCTCGCGCCGAACCCGTCGGCGTTCACGTTTACCGGCACGCAGACATATATTGTCGGGCCAAAATTGATTGGGGGCGATGTGGCAGTGATCGATCCCGGCCCCGCTGATCCGGTGCATATCGACGGTATTCTCGCCGCGACGGCAGGCGAGACCATCACGGCGATCATTTGCACCCACACGCATCGCGACCATTCCCCCGCGGCCGCGCCCTTGAAGGCTGCAACCGGCGCACAGATTATCGGTTGTGCCCCGCTGACGCTGGAGGATGACGGCCCCCGTGCCGATGCCGCGTTCGACACGACTTATGCGCCCGACCGCGTGCTTACCGATGGCGAGCGCCTGACCGCCCCCGGCTGGACGCTTGAGGCCGTCGCCACCCCTGGCCACACATCGAACCACCTCTGCTTTCATTTGTCCGAGGAAAATTCGCTGTTCACCGGTGATCATGTCATGGGCTGGTCGACGACCGTGGTCTCGCCACCCGATGGCGACATGGCGGATTATATGCGCAGCCTCGACAAGCTCATGGCGCGCTCGGATGCCGTCTATTACCCCGCGCACGGCGAGCCCGTGACCAAGCCGCAGCAATT
>JANOZQ010000521.1:0-3278 GCA_031429555.1 Sphingomonas sp.
GGCCGGATCGTTTCGACATCTTTCATCGAATGCACCGAAAAATCGATTTCGCCGCTAAGCAGCTTCGCATCAAGTGTCTTGGTCCACAGCGCCTTGCCCCCGATTTCCGCAAGCGGGCGATCGAGCACAATGTCACCCTCGGTCGTCACCGCGACAATCTCGATGTCCGCATCGACCCAGCCATGCGCGGCAATCAGCGCCGCCTTTGTCATATCCGCCTGCGCCATGGCAAGCGGGGAGGCACGAGTGCCAAGGCGATAGGGTGGGCGATTCAAGCGGGTCGATCCTTAAACTATAACCGTATGGCTGAGCTTGTCGAAGCCCTGTCCTTCTTCGAAGCGCGCTAAAGAAAGGACAGCCCTTCGACAAGCTCAGGGAAGCGGATTAGGGTGAACAGAATGACGATCGTCCTCGGAATTGAATCAAGTTGCGATGAAACAGCGGCAGCGCTGGTCACGAGCGACCGGCAGGTGCTGGCGCATCGGTTGCTGGGTCAGGAAGACGCGCATCGCCCGTTCGGCGGCGTCGTTCCCGAAATCGCGGCGCGCGCGCATGTCGAAGCCCTGATCCCGCTGGTCGAAAGCGCGCTGGCGGACGCAAAATTGACGCTCGCCGATGTCGATGCGGTTGCGGCAACGGCGGGGCCGGGGTTGATCGGCGGGGTAATGGTCGGACTGGTCACGGCAAAGGCACTGGCACACGCAGCAGGCAAGCCGCTCGTCGCGGTCAACCATCTGGAAGGGCATGCGCTCAGCCCGCGCCTGTCCGACCCCGACCTCGCATTCCCCTATCTGTTGCTGCTGGTATCGGGCGGGCATTGCCAGTTGCTGTTCGTCGAGGGCGTCGGGCGATACCGGCGGCTGGCGACCACCATAGACGATGCGGCGGGGGAAGCGTTCGACAAGACCGCGAAACTGTTGGGACTGGGCTTTCCCGGTGGCCCTGCTGTTGAGCGGGCAGCATTGCTGGGTGATCCGAAAGCGGTACCCCTGCCCCGCCCGCTCCTCCGCTCGCCCGAACCGCATTTCTCGTTCGCAGGGCTGAAAAGCGCGGTCCTCCGCGCCCATGAAACCGGCGTGCACAAAACCGAAGACATTGCTGCGTCATTCCAGGCAGCGGTTGTCGATTGCCTGATCGACCGCACGGCGCGTGCCATTGAGCGTGCCGATGGTGCGACGGCACTGGTCGTTGCAGGCGGCGTGGCAGCGAACAGCGCAATCCGGTCTGCATTGCAGGCACTCGCCGCTAAACATGCCCTGCCCTTCGTCGCGCCGCCACTGTGGCTGTGCACCGATAATGCCGCGATGATTGCCTGGGCGGGGTATGAGCGGTTCGACGCTGGATACACTGATGGCCTCGACACGGTTGCCCGACCGCGCTGGCCGCTTGATCCGCTTGCCGAAGCTGCGCGCGGTGCGGGGATCAAGGCATGAGAATCGGTGTTGTCGGCGGCGGCGCATGGGGCACCGCCCTTGCCCAGGTCGCGGCGGCAAATGGTGAGCCGGTCATGCTGTGGGCACGCGAACATGCCGTCGTCACCGCAATCAATCTCGCGCACGAGAACACGACTTTTCTGCCCGGTGTGCCGCTGTCCCCGTCGATTCGCGCGACCGAAGCTCTCGATGATCTCGCGGCGTGCGATGCACTCCTGATTGTAACCCCCGCCCAACATTTGCGTGCCTCACTAACCGGTTTACCGCCGGGTCATCGACCGCTTGTTCTGTGTGCGAAGGGGATCGAAGCGGAGACAATGGCGCTCATGTCGGACATCGCCAGCGAATTGCATCCGCAGTCACCGGTGGCTGTGCTGTCGGGACCGACCTTTGCCGCTGAAGTCGCGCGCGGATTGCCCACGGCCGTGACGCTGGCGTGCACCGACGAGGCTGCCGCCCGCGCGCTGTCGCAACGTCTCGCCCGCCCTACGTTTCGGCCCTATGCGTCGGACGATGTGACGGGCGCGGAGATCGGTGGGGCAGTCAAGAATGTCCTCGCCATTGCCTGCGGCGTCGTGGCGGGGCGCAAGCTGGGCGAGAATGCGCGGGCAGCGCTCATCGCACGCGGCTTCGCTGAAATGGTCCGCTATGGCGTCGCGCGCGGCGGGCGGGCCGAAACGCTCAGCGGATTATCGGGATTGGGTGATCTTGTGCTCACCTGTTCATCAACCGCATCGCGCAATTTCTCGCTGGGCGTTGGCTTGGGTGAAGGCAAAGACGCGGCCAGTTTACTGGGCGGTCAAACCGTCGCCGAAGGAGCGTTTACAGCGCCAGTCCTTCAAGTCTCCGCCCGCACGCTTGGTGTGGCCATGCCAGTCGTCGATGCAGTCTGCGCCTTGCTTGACGGCGAGCCTGTCGATCAGGTCGTTCGCGATCTCCTCTCTCGACCGTTGCGCGACGAGTCCTAAAAATCCCAGCAAATCCCTTTGCGTTCCCAATCGCCGTAGCGCGTCGGTTCCGGTCCCTCCTTGCCGCCATGTTCGGTCTGCACCGGGATAGCCTCGGGAACCGGCACTGGTGGGCTTTTGGACAGATAGGAAGGCGCTTTGACATGCGCGGGGCGGTCCTTGTTCATGGCTCGATTTGTCCTAAAGGCGTTCGATGATTAAATCGGGTGGCTATGGTGGCGGCGCAAGTCCTGCCAAAAAACAAAACGAAGGTGAAATTGCAGGATTGCCCGCGCGGCAGGCTGCGCTCCGGTTGCTTGATGCGGTGTTGCGCCAAGGGCAGACGCTCGACAATGCGCATGCAAATGCCACACGTGGGATCGCGGCGCATGAGGACCGCGCGTTGGCACTCGCGATTGCAAGCGAAGTGCTGCGTCACCTGACTGATCTCGATGCCCTGATCGATTCCGCGACGCCCAACCGCCTGCCCGACGATGCCAAGGCGCGGATGGTGTTGCGCATCGCGCTGGTGCAGGCACTGATCCTGAAAACGCCGCCGCATGCGGCCATTGCGACCGCGCTACCGATGGTATTGGGTGGCCCGCGAAGGCTGGTCCACGGCGTGTTCGGGACGCTGATCCGGCAGGGCGTATTGCTATCGGAACTGCCGACGCTGCCGCCCGAAGTGGTTGCGCGCTGGGTGTTGTGGGGCGATCAAGCTTTGACCGATGCAGCACAGGCGCTTGCCAAACCACCGCCGCTCGATGTGACTTTGCGCGATCCTGCAAACGACGGCGGACTGGAAGGCGAAACGCTCGCCCCCGGCCACCGCCGCCTGCCGCGCGGCACGGCGATCACTGCCTTACCTGGATATGACGACGGCACATGGTGGGTGCAG
>JANOZQ010000522.1:0-3214 GCA_031429555.1 Sphingomonas sp.
TGGCATCAATCATATCGCGCGACACCGCCATATAACTCACATCCGTCGCCGCCTTGCGCGTGAACAACGGATAGTCGGACAGCCCCGCCTCTTGAGTCCGCTTGATCTCGCTGTCCCAATAAGCCCCTTTGACGAGCCGCGTTGCGATCCGCCGCCCGGTGCGCTGCCCAAGGTGATCCGCCCACGCAATCACCGGCCGCGCGCGTTTGCCGTAGGCTTGCACGGCCATGCCGAGCCCGTCCCAACCCTTCAGAGCGGGCAGCCCTGCCACAGCCTCGATGATCGACAGGCTCATTTCCAGCCGCTCGGACTCCTCGGCATCAATCGTGAGCGCAATCCCCGCGCGTGCAGCCTGCACTGCCAACCCCTCGACCATCCCGATCAATTCGGGCACGCACCGCTCCCAATGCGCCACTTCGTAACGTGGATGGAGCGCCGACAACTTCACCGAAATCGAATGCCCCGCCGCCGGGTTCTGGCCAACTGCCGCAATCGCATCGGCATAGGATTTCAAATAGCGCTGCCCGTCGGGATAGGTCCGCGCTGCCTCACCCAGCATATCGAAACTAGCCGTGAAGCCCTTGTTTTCGGGCTTCGTCATCCGCTTGGTCGCTTCGTCGATGGTGCGACCCATGACGAAGATTTCGCCCATCATCTTCATGGCCTGCCCGACCGCCTGCCGCACGAACGGTTCCCCGGCGCGGGCGATCAGACGGCGAAGGACGCCTGCGTCTTCCTTCTCGCTGACCAGCGCACGCCCGATCACCAGCCCCCATGTCCCGACATTGACCAGCCCCGACGCGGACTTGCCCGCATGTGCTTTCCAGTCAGCATCGCCCAACTTGTCGGAGATCAGCGCATCCGCTGTTTCGGGATCGGGCACGCGCAAAAACGCCTCGGCCAGCGACAGCAGCGCCACCCCTTCGGACGTGTTCAGCCGGTATTCCTGGAGGAACTGGTTGACCCACCCGCTCGATTGCGCCGCGCGCAGATCGGCGAGCATGGCCATCCCCCGTACCAATATCCGCTCCCGCTCGTCAGCACGCAACGCCGCGCGCTCAAGCAGCGGTTTCAGCACTTCCTGTTCGGATGCGCGGTGCAATTTCGCGAAATCTGACGTTGCGGCATACATGGCTTTTGACGTGCCTTTTGACTTTGGGCTTTACGTGGACGTAAAGCACGCCGCACGGGACTCGCAGTCTTGTAATATTATTGCGCAAGGAATGCACTATGGCCATTGTCACGTTCGACGAACTGAAAGCGATGACGGGCACCGTAATCGGGGTGTCGGATTGGCTGACCGTCGATCAGGCCATGATCAACAAATTCGCCGACGCGACTGGCGATCATCAGTTCATTCATATTGATGAAGAGAAAGCCAAGCTCACCCCCTTCGGGGGCACCATTGCACACGGTTTCCTCACGCTTTCGCTCATGCCCGTCCTCACCCAGAAGACCGACATGCCGCGCATGGATGGCATCAAGATGGGCGTGAATTATGGCGGCAACAAAACCCGCTTCCTCGCCCCCGTCCGCAGCGGCAAGCGCGTGCGCGGCCATTTTCAAACTGCTCGAGATCGAGGAAAAGCGTCCCGGCCAGTATCAGCAGACCGTCGAATACACCCTCGAGATCGAAGGCGAAGACAAACCCGCCCTGATCGCCGAGTGGGTTTCCCAGTTTTTCATCTAACCCAAGGATAAAAATATGCGCGACGCCGTCATCGTTTCCACCGCCCGCACCCCGATTGGCCGCGCCTATCGCGGGGCGTTCAACAACCTGCCGTCACCAACGCTGGCGGGCCACGCGATCAAAGCCGCTGTCGAGCGCGCCGGAATCGACGGGGCCGAAGTCGAAGACGTTATCTTTGGTGCCGCGCTCCAACAAGGTCATCAGGCCGGCAACATTGCCCGCACGTCGCTGCTCCGGGCTGGGCTGCCAACATCGGTCAGTGGCATGTCGGTGGACCGCCAGTGCGCATCGGGTCTCATGGCCATCGCGACGGCGGCCAAGCAGGTCATCTTTGACGGCATGGACATCTGCATCGGTGGCGGCGTCGAGAGCGTCAGCCTTGTCCAGACGCCGCAAATGCGCGTCGCGCCCGATTCCGAGCTGCTCGCCATGCACGCCAACATCTACATGCCGATGCTGCAAACCGCCGAAGTCGTCGCCAAGCGCTACGGCATTAGCCGCGACCGCATGGACGATTATGCCCTGCAGTCGCAGCAGCGCACGGCCGCCGCGCAAGCTGCAGGCAAGTTCGACGACGAAATCATCCCCGTTACTGCGACGATGGCGGTCACCAACAAGGAAACCAAGGAAGTCACGCACAAGGAAGTGACGCTCGCCAAAGACGAAGGCAACCGCGCCGACACGACGCTGGACGGGCTAAAATCACTCGGCCCCGTCCTTGGCACTGACATGACCATCACGGCAGGCAACGCATCGCAGCTCAGTGACGGTGCCAGCGCCTCGGTCATCATGGAAGCCTCGGTCGCCGCCAAAAAGGGCCTGACCCCGCTCGGCCGCTATGTCGGCATGGCGGTCGCAGGCACCGAGCCCGACGAAATGGGCATCGGTCCCGTTTTCGCTATCCCCAAGCTGCTGAAATCCAACGGCCTGACGATGGACGACATCGGCTTATGGGAACTCAACGAAGCCTTCGCCGTGCAAGTGCTTTATTGCGCTGACAAACTCGGCATCCCGATGGACAAGCTCAACGTCAACGGTGGCGCGATCTCGATCGGCCACCCGTACGGCATGTCGGGCGCGCGCATGACCGGCCACGCGCTGATCGAAGGCAAACGGCGCGGCGCGAAATATGTCGTCGTCACAATGTGTGTCGGCGGCGGCATGGGTGCGGCGGGGCTGTTCGAGGTCCTGTAGCCGTCAGACCAGATCGAGCTGCTGCGCCTTGATCGACGCGTCGGTGCGATTGCTCGCCCCCAGCACCGACATCACATGCGTCAGGTGCGTCTTGACCGTGCTCGGGGCCAGATCAAGCGTCCGACCGATTTCCTTGTTCGAATGCCCTTTGGCGACCAGCCGCAGCACGTCGAGCTGCCGTTCGGTCAGCCGCTCGGCAACCGCAATCCCGCGATCGCGGATCATAGGCGCGCTGCCGTCGGTCACACGTGCGGCCGCTATCTCGGCGAGGCGCGGCGGCAAATAACGGCCGCCCGCCAGGATCAACCGGATCGCGGCTTCGATCAGCGC
>JANOZQ010000523.1:0-3303 GCA_031429555.1 Sphingomonas sp.
GAACTCGATGTTTTGCAGGCGGTCGGGCAGGGCTATTGGCGGTTGCTGCGCGTGCCCTTCATGTATGCGATTTTCTTTGCGGTGATCAACCTGATTATCGTCGGCGTTGTCCAGCCCCGCGCGCGCTATGCCTATGAACGCCTGCGTTTCGAATTGCGTTCGGGAGCACTGGGCGCGTCGATCAAAGTCGGCGAGTTCACGCATCTCGGCAAGGACATGACGCTCCGCATCGAATCGAGTACCGACGAGGGCCGCAAGCTGACCGGCATTTTCGTGATGGCGCGCGAAAAGGCGGGGCGAAGTCTGGCGGTAACAGCGGAGCGCGGCGCGTTCATGGCGACCGACGATCCCGATGTCATCATCCTGCGCCTGACCAACGGCACGCTGACGCACAATGCCCCCGACTTTCGCGTGCCCCGCGTACTGAGTTTCAGCGCGCATGATTTGCCGATTGACCTGCCCAAAATCGAATCATTCCGCGGGCGTGGCGGTGCGGATCGAGAACTGACACTGCCCGAACTGGTGGCCGTGGGGACCGATGCCGAAAGCACGCAGACTCTGAAAAACGAAAGCTGGTCACAGTTCAATTTTCGCGTGGTCCAGGTCGCCATGATGATGCTGTTGCCGCTGCTGGCGGTGGCGCTTGCCGTGCCGCCCAAACGGTCGACATCGGCCATCGGCGTGTTCGTCGCTGTCATTGCCGTCGTGACCTATTACAAGATCAGCGAATATGCGACCGGCATGGGCCAACTGGGCAAGATCGACCCGTTCGTTGCGCTCTGGGTGCCGTTCCTCGTCTTTGCGGCCATCATCATCTGGATGTTCCGCACGCTCGCTTATGTGCCGGGCGGACAGCCGATCAGCGGTATCGACAAGATCGCGGGCAAAATCACAGGCCTGATCCGATCTTTCGCCGGTCTGTTTCTCAAAGGGGCACGCTGATGCCCGACATGTTCCCGTCGCGCACCCTGACGATCTACATGGCAAAGATGTTTGTCGTGCGGTCGTTCGCGGTCCTCGCGCTGCTTGTCATCGTGCTGCAAGTCCTCGATCTTCTGGGCGAAAGCGACGCAATCCTGCGCTATCCCGGCAACGGACAGGGGCAGATCCTGACTTATGTCAGCTTGCGCATCCCGGGCATTATCCAGCGTTTCCTGCCGTTCTGTATCCTGCTTGGCACGATCATCACACTGGCGACGCTCAACCAGAATAGCGAAGTCGTGTCGATGAAAGCAGCGGGCCTGTCAGCGCATCAGGTGCTCGCGCCGCTGATCGTTGCCAGCCTGATTATCGCAGGCGTATCGTTCGCGTTCAACGAGCGCATCGTGACGCGCGCCACCGCAACGCTCAAGCTCTGGGAAGCCGCCGACTATGGCAAAATGCCGAGCGGACGCGAAGCCATGTCGAATGTCTGGGTGCGCGAAGGCGATGACCTGATCCATGCCGACATTGTCGAGGGGCGCGGGGCAAAGACCGTGCTGACCGGTGTCAGCGTCTATGACCGGACGGGGGGCAGCCTGTCGAAAGTTGTCACAGCGGACCGTGCGGCGGTGACCAAAAATGGCTGGCAGCTGGACAAAACCGTGAGTTTCGACGTTGCCAGCGGCGTGAAGTCCGCGCTCGGCACGATCACTGTCGCGCCGACTGTCCGCCCTGACCAGTTCACGCTGGCCAATGTCGATGGTGCAGGGCTGCCGTTCGGTGAACTGCAGACCGCGATCAACGACCTGAAGGCCGCCGGACGACCGACCGCGTCAGTCGAAGCCGCACTGTGGCACAAGATTTCGGGGCCGCTGTCGACCGTGTTGATGCCATTACTCGGCGCAGTTGCCGCGTTCGGACTCGCGCGCTCGGGCAAGCTCTTTGTCCGCGCCGTCATCGGCATGGCGCTGGGGTTTCTCTATTTCGTTGCCGACAACTTCGGTCTCGCGATGGGCAATCTCGGTGCCTACCCGCCGCTGCTCGCGGCATGGGGTCCGTTTTTTCTGTTCCTGCTGATCGGCGAAGCGGTGCTGATCAGGACCGAGGAATAGGCCGGACACCAACAAGGCATCCGGCCCATTTTACATTGACCTACTTTTGGGTTGGCGTGGCCGCGGCAACTTCCGCGCCCTGCGTCGGTCCAACCGAAGCAACAGGTTGCGTGACCGCCCCCGCTGGCAAGATGATCGGCAAGGCTTCTGCCGTGCGCGCCGACAACTGCATGCCGTGCGGCACCTTTGCCGACTTGCCGGTCACGAACGCGCCGAACACGCCAACCGCAACAACCGCGCCAATCGCAGCGCCGGTATTGCCTTCGCCTTCCTGACGATGCTTGCCGGTCAGCGAGATGCGGCGACCGTTCAAATCAAGCCAGTTGAACTGGATTTCCATTTTCGCTGACTTGCCGAACGCGCCCTTGCCGGTGCGCCAGACGATTGTGCCTTGCCCCGGCGTGCCGCGTGGAATGACGACGTAACCATTGTACATGACATCGAACACCGTGCTGATCATGAAGGTATCACCTTCCTTGGTGCCCTTCGTCGTCAGATTGTCGTTCGGCGTTACCGCCACTTCGGTGTTCGGCGGCAGGATTAGTTTTGGTGCTTCGACGACGGCCGGTGCAGCAACAACGGCTGGAACCGGTGCCGGTGCCGGTGCGGCAGCTTGGTCTGTCATTTGTGCAAATGCGATCGTCGGCAATGCCGATGCTGCAGCCAGTATCAATGCGTAATTCTTCATGGTGCGACCCCCCTTTTATTTCTTGCCCGCGCAAGTGTCTGACGAATCACCGTTTCGTCGTCAAGCGGCATGGCAGGAAGGGATTAACGCATTGTATTACGCACCAACCGCCCGACAAGCTGCGGCAGCCCCGAATAATTTCCCTTGTGATAGGGTGAGGCCGGATCGAGCGCCTTGGCCAGCCGCCGATGCGCTTCGCCGAGCGAGTGATAGGGGAGGCTGGGCAACAAGTGATGCAGCGCGTGATAACGCAGGCCGACGGGTGCCCAGAGCGCGGGCAACGTCGCGGGCGGGGGCACATTGACCGAGTCGAGATATTGCGCCGTCACCGTCATCGCCTCGCCTTCATTCTCCCACAGATGCGCAACAAGCGTCCGCGTCTGGTTGAGCAGCATCGTGCCCGAGACAATCGCGACATAAATGCCGAATGCGCGCCACGGAATGACGCCACCGACAACCAGCGCGATCAAGGTGATCGACCACAGGCTCGCACCGGCTTCCTGCCAGAACCATTGCCGCGCGAGGTCGCCTTCGGGCGCGCGACGGCGGAACTTCGGATTGATCTGTAGACCCGAAAACTGA
>JANOZQ010000524.1:0-3075 GCA_031429555.1 Sphingomonas sp.
TATGCCATGAACGGCTTTGAAAGCTCGACTGCGGCAATCGTCGCCGAAGTCGCGCGAAATGATTTGTTCTGGTTTGCGGGACTCGCAGCCTTGCGCGTCGCACTTGGGACAGCACTCCCTCGCTGGTTCGGATCTGCGCAAACGCTTCGCACGGCGTGACGCTCGAGACTGTTTCAACCAAGCGGAGCCATCACGGCACGCAAGGCGTTTACAAGCACGCGTCGTCCAGCACGAATACCGGCATGACTTTTTCGTTGTTCGTGCCCGACCATGCGCCTGGCGCATCGCTGCCGGTCGTGTGGTATCTTTCGGGCCTGACATGCACCCACGCCAACGTCACCGAGAAGGGCGAATATCGTGCCGCCTGCGCAGAGCTTGGGCTGATCTTCGTCGCGCCCGACACCAGCCCGCGCGGTGACGACGTTCCCGACGATGACGCTTATGATTTCGGTCAAGGCGCAGGGTTTTATGTCGATGCGACCGAAGCCCCGTGGTCAACACACTATCGGATGCGGACCTATATCGAAACCGAACTGCCCGCATTGATCGCCGCGAATTTTCCTGCCGATATGGCGCGACAGGGGATTACGGGTCACTCGATGGGTGGGCACGGCGCGCTGACCATCGGTTTGCGCAATCCGAACCGATTTAAAAGCATTTCAGCCTTTGCACCCATCGTATCGCCGCTACATTGCCCGTGGGGCGAAAAAGCGCTGACGGGTTATCTAGGTTCGGACCGTGACACATGGCGTGAATACGATGCCTGTGCGCTGATCGAGGATGGCGCCCGCGTGCCCGAGCTTTTGGTGGATCAGGGCGGTGCCGACAATTTTCTCGAAGAACAGCTCAAACCGCATCTCCTGTCACGCGCATGCGACGATTCCGGTATTGCCCTGACCCTGCATATGCACCCCGGTTATGACCACAGCTATTACTTCATATCGACCTTTATGGCGGATCATTTGCACTGGCATGCCGAGCGGCTAAGGCCCGCCGCATGAGCCACACCCACCCCCTGATCGTCGGCATCGGCGGCACGATGACGAGCAACAGTTCGTCCGAACGCCTGATGCGCCATGTCCTGATGCAATGCGAAGCGGCAGGTGCGGAAACGCTCAGTTTTGACGGCACCGCGCTCGATTTACCGATGTATGGTTACGGCACGCCACGCACAGACAAAGCCGTAGCACTGATCGAAGGTTTGCGCCGTGCGGATGGCATCGTCATTTCATCGCCGGGCTATCACGGAACGGTGTCGGGTCTGATCAAGAATGCGCTCGATTATGTCGAGGATATGGCCAAGGACGAGCGGCCCTATTTCGAAGCGCGCGCGGTTGGTTTGATTTCAGTGGCGGCGGGCTGGCAGGCCACCGGCACCACCCTTGCGACCTTGCGGAGCATTGTCCACGCCCTGCGCGGCTGGCCCACGCCGATGGCCGTTACCGTCAATTCGGTCCAGCCGGTGTTTGCCGATAATGGCAGTGTCAGCGACGCAACGCTGCTCAAACAGCTCGACATATTGGCGCAGCAGATTGTCGGATTTACCCGCATGCGTGCCCTGGATGATCTCGCAAGGGTCGCATCGACGCCCGATGATCGCGAATAGCGCTTGACGTTGTTGACGTGCCGTCCGACGTTGTTGTGATGACAATAAATCCAACCGATCCGATGGCCCTGGACCCCATGAAAATGTTTCGCGATGCCGTGACACAATGGGAAAAAATGGCCAATGATTTCGGCGGCCAGTTCATGGGCCGCCCCGAAACCGCACAGGCGATGCATCAGGCAACCGGCCTAGCCCTGAAAGCACAGCAGGGCGCGCATGAAGCGATGGCCAAGCTGCTGTCCGCGGCAAATATGCCAAGCAAAGCTGACGTCGAAGCCATCGGTGTACGGATGGCAGCCATCGAGGCATCACTCGCGCGCATCGAGTCATTGATTGCTGCACCGGTTAGCGCTGCATCAGCCGCCGCAAAACCCAAACGGACGCGCACGCCCGGCGCATGAGCGACACCGCCGACCCGCTCGATATCGCACGCACCGAGTTTGAACGCGCGATGCAGCGCAACATCAAGGGGCTGGGTTACTTTGCATCGCCGAACCCCGTTCTCGGTGCGAGTGCCAAGGACACGCTGATCGCGCGCGGCACGTTGCGGCTTTATCATTATCGTCCTGTTGTCGAAGAGATTTACCGCGTGCCCGTGTTGCTCGTGATGGCGACAACCAACCGCGGCTACATCTTTGACATGGTGCCGGGGCAGAGCTTCGTCGAGTTTCTGCTGACGCGCGGTTACGACGTGTTCATGATCGACTGGGAAGCGCCAGGCGCCGGTGAAAACACGCTCGCGATGGAGGACTATGTTCTCGATTTCCTGCCGGCTTGTGTCGAGCGTGTGAAAGCCGAAAGCGGCGAGCCTGACCTGAGCATCATCGGCTATTGCTTTGGTGGTGTCCTGTCGCTGCTCTGGGCAGCGCTTCACCGCGATGCAGGCCTTAAAAACCTGATGACATTTACGACGCCAATCAATTTCAAGGCGATGGAAGCGTTTCAGGCGTGGTCGGATCAACGCTTTTTCAATGTCGATCAAGTTGTCGAGACGTTCGGCAACTGCCCCGCAGAAATGCTCTATACGGCGTTCTCTATGCTCCGCCCCGGTGCGCAGATCGCGGGCAATGTCCGACTATGGGACAATATGTGGAACGACGAATTCGTCAAAAGCTATCGCATGTTTGATCGTTGGGCCGTCGATATGTTGCCGCTCGCGGGCGAATATTTTCGTCAAACGACCAAACAGTTGATGTGGGGCAATGACCTATACGAGGGGCGGATGACTGTGGGCGGGCGCGCTGTCGACCTTTCGTCGATCACCGAACCCTTCATGCATGTGACCGCCGAGCACGACCACATCGTCCCTGCCGCAGCATCGGCGCCGCTCATCGACATGATCGGGTCAAAAGATAAACAAGCAGTCGTCCTGAAAGGCGGCCATGTCAGTCTGGTCGCGGGGGCCAATGCCGTGCGTCGGCTGTGGCCGCAGATTGACCAGTGGCTCGGAGAAAAAAGCCTGTGAAAAC
>JANOZQ010000525.1:0-2054 GCA_031429555.1 Sphingomonas sp.
GTCGAATTCTACAAGCCAAGCGCGCTGGCGGCGGCACGGCGCGGGTTTATCATCGAAACCGAGTTGCGCCGTGCGCTCGACCGCAACGGGCTGAGCATGGCTTATCAGCCGCTGATGTCGTTGAAG
This sequence comes from Sphingomonas sp., assembly GCA_031429555.1. Taxonomy (GTDB): domain Bacteria; phylum Pseudomonadota; class Alphaproteobacteria; order Sphingomonadales; family Sphingomonadaceae; genus Sphingomonas_O. Next base: position 127 of record JANOZQ010000525.1, read on the forward strand.
AGCGGGCGTGTCGTCGGCTTCGAAGCGCTGGCGCGGTGGAAACATCCGGTGATGGGGGTGATTTCGCCCGACGAATTTATCGCCGTTGCCGAGGAATCGGGGTTGATCGTACCCCTAGGGCGATGGGCGCTCGACAATGCACTCAGGACGTTGCGGGCATGGGACTTGAAAGCGGGCAAGACGCTGCCGCTTTCGATGGCGGTCAATTTGTCTGCCATCCAGATCGGGCGCGACGATGTTGCCAAGTTCGTCGAGGCTGGTCTGCGTGGCCACGGCATACAAGGATCACGGTTGACCATCGAGCTGACCGAAAGCGCGATCATTGCCGATCCCGACCGCGCATCTCGGACGCTCGCCGCGCTCAAGCGCTGTGATGCGATGATTGCGATGGATGATTTCGGCACCGGGTTTTCGAATCTGGCCGCGTTGCAGCGGCTGCCGATCGATACGCTCAAGATCGACCGGAGTTTCATCACCGGGATGATCGGCGATTCGGACAAGGTCTCGATTGTCCGTGCAATCCTGTCGCTGGCCGAGGCACTTGGCATGGCAACGACTGCCGAAGGGATCGAGACGCCCGCGCTTGCCGATACGCTATCCGGGCTCGGCTGCACGACAGGCCAGGGTTATCTTTACGCAGAGCCGATGAGTGCGGATGCAGCGCTGAGCTTTGCAATCAAGTCGCTGGGCTGAACCGGTCCAGAATATCATCGAACGCCGGGCCGGTTGGGAACCCCGCATCGACCCAAGCATTTTCGATTTGCGCCAGCGTTTGCGCGACAATCGGGCCTGATTCGAGGCCTCGCTTGATGAGTGTGCCGCCGCTGATCGGGAATTTGGGACGGTGCCAATTATCGAGCTTTGCAGCGTCGGCTCCGGCCAGCAACAACCGGTCGCGCGCGCTTTCGATGCCGAGACGGTAAGCAAGCGCCGGGATCGTTTCGTAGGGGATGGCCCAGCCGCAGGCTGTGACGAGGCGTTTGCTATGTGCCTTTGACAGTTTGAGACGGGTCGCAATGTCTTTGGCGACGACGGGGTTGGGACCGATCAGTGCGGCGAGGCGGCGGATGGGGTCGCCGTTTACACCCTCGCGGCTGACGACGCTGTCCAATCGGTCCGCTGACATGATTTCGGGAAGGACAGGCTTCAGGATGTCACGGGCAAGCATCAGGCGGACGGCGGCGGTGGGCATTGCATAAGACAGTAATTTGAGCAGTTCGCTGGCAATGCGTTCGCGCGAAAGGCTCATCAAATCGTTGGCGCGGTCGGCACAGGCGTCATAAGCAGCGGCATCGGGTGTGCCTTTTCCGAAGCGCGCGTAGAAGCGGAAAAATCGCAGGATACGCAAGTGGTCTTCAGCGATACGTTGCAGGGGCTGACCGATGAAGCGGACATGACCCGCCGTCAGGTCTTCGCGACCCCCGAAATAGTCATAAACTTCACCAGTGTCGGGATTGGCCGACAGCGCATTGATCGTGAAGTCGCGTCGTGCCGCATCCTCGCGCCAGTCATCGGTGAACGCGACAGTCGCGCGACGGCCATCTGTCGAGACGTCGCGGCGGAGCGTGGTGATTTCGACGGGACCGTCGGGCATAACAGCCGTAACCGTGCCGTGCGCGATGCCGGTGGGGACCGATTTGATACCCGCCACCTTTAGCCGCGCGATCACTTCATCGGGCGTCAGGCGTGTGGCCATATCGACATCGCTGACCGGCACGACAAGCAAGCTGTCCCGCACCACGCCGCCGATCAGCCGCGTGGTCTCGCCACCGCCAAGCGCCGCGACCAGCGGATCGAGATGCGGCAGCCTCACCATTTCAGCCGCGCCGACAGATTGGCGAGCATTGCCGCCGTCGCCCCCCAGATGCGTCGATCACCCCACATGATTTCGAAATAGCGCCGTTCGATGCCTTCGACCATCACCGTTC
>JANOZQ010000526.1:0-2484 GCA_031429555.1 Sphingomonas sp.
TCCGAACGGTTTGCGGCGCAGGACATAGGCACCCGACGGGCTGTCGAGCCGGTAGGTCGGGTTCGACTGACCCCCTGCGAATTTGCGCACGCCAACGGGGCCGGTGAAGCCCGCAACATTGGCAGCCATCCATGCCGCGAGTTTCGGTTCGTCGAGGACATCCTGCCCGGTCGGTTCGATGGTCCCGACAAAATCCTGTTCGGCGTTCATTCGAACACCACCACGGTGCGCACGCTATCGCCGCCCCGCAGATCGTCGAACGCTTCATTGATCGCGGTCAGCGGCACGCGCTTGGCGATGATGCTATCGAGATCGAGCAGGCCGCGCATATAGAAATCGACGAGCCGCGGAATATCCACGGGAAAGCGGTTGCCGCCCATCAGCGCACCCTGCAATTTCTTGCCACCGAGCAAATCCATCGCGCCAAGTCCCACCTTGTGACCCAGCGGCATCATGCCGAGAATCGTCGCCGTCCCGCCGCGCCGCAATGTGCCAACTGCCAGATCGCCCGACGCCGGACGCCCGACGGCTTCGATGGCGTGATCGACACCGCCTTTGGTCATGTCGACGACTTGTTGGCCTGCGTCTTCTGCGCCCGCGTCAACTGCGTCCGTCGCGCCAAGTTTCATCGCCAGTTCCCGCTTTTCCGCCACAGGATCACAAGCGATAATCCGTCCCGCGCCTGCAATCTTCGCCGCATTGACCGCCGCCAGGCCGACACCGCCACAGCCGACGATGCACACGCTATCACCCGGCGTGATGTCCGCCGCATGGAAAACCGCACCTGCGCCCGTGACAACCGCACAGCCCAAAATCGCGGCACGATCCAACGGCATCTCGGGGTCGATCCGCACGCACGCATGTTCATGCACCAGCATCATTTCGGCATAAGCCGACAGGTTGAGCATCTGGTTCACTGGCGATCCGTCCGACGTGCGCGTCAACCTCGGCGCATCATCCTTCCCCCGCCGCGTATCGCCGCCCAGACACAGCGACATCCGCCCCGTCACGCAAAATTCGCATTGCCCGCAATAGGCCGAGAGGCAGGTCACGACCGCATCGCCGACCTTCACCGTGCGCACTTCGCTGCCGACCGCTTCGACAATCCCCGCGGCCTCGTGCCCCGGAATGCACGGCATTGCATGTGGATACGCCCCGTCGACGAAATGTAGGTCCGACCGGCACACGCCGCACGCCGCCGTGCGGATCAGCACTTCATGCGCAAGTGGTTTCGCAACCGAGACGTCTTCGATTGTCAGCGGCGTCTTGGCCGCAGTCAGAACGGCGGCTTTCACCCCGTCGCCGTCATCCCAGCGAACGCTGGGATCCCATGACGACGGAATGCATTTCTTCGGGCGGAGATCCCAGCGTTCGCTGGGATGACGAAAGTCGTGATCATTTCACCGCATACTTCCCGAATTCAATCCGCGCGATGCTGCGGTTGTGGACCTCGTCGGGACCGTCCGCCAAGCGCAACGTCCGCTGTCCGGCATAGGCATAGGCCAGCCCCGGATCTTCGGAAACTCCCGCGCCACCATAAGCCTGTATTGCATCATCAATAATGCGCAGCGCCATGTTCGGCCCCGCGACCTTTATCATCGCGATTTCGGCTTGCGCGCCTTTGTTGCCGACCTTGTCCATCATGTCGGCGGCTTTCAGGCAGAGGAGGCGGCACATTTCGATGTCGATCCGCGCGGTCGCCACACGCTGTTCCCACACCGAATGCTCGGAAATCCGCTTGCCGAACGCCACGCGCGATGTCAGCCGCTTGACCATCTTTTCGAGCGCGACTTCGGCCACGCCAATCGTGCGCATGCAGTGATGAATGCGCCCCGGCCCCAAACGCCCCTGCGCGATCTCGAACCCGCGGCCTTCACCGAGCAGCATGTTGGAGGCAGGAATGCGGACATCCTTCAGCTCGATTTCCATGTGGCCATGCGGGGCATCGTCATAACCGAACACCGGCAGGTGGCGCAGGATGTTCACCCCCGGCGCGTCGAGTTCCATCAGGACCATCGATTGCTGCGTATGTCGCGACGCTTCGAAATCGGTTTTGCCCATGACGATGGCGATCTTGCAGCGCGGATCGCCTGCGCCTGAGGACCACCATTTAACGCCGTTCAGGACATATTCGTCGCCCTCGCGCCGGATCGACGTTTCGATATTGGTCGCGTCGGACGAGGCGACGGCCGGTTCGGTCATCAGGAAAGCGGACCGAATTTCGCCGTCCATCAGCGGCTTCAGCCAGCGGTCCTTTTGTTCGCGCGTGCCGTAACGGTGGAACACTTCCATGTTGCCGGTGTCGGGCGCCGAGCAGTTGAACACTTCGCTGCCCCAGCCGACCCGCCCCATTTCCTCGGCACACAGCGCATATTCGAGGTTGCTGAGGCCCGGCCCTTCAAATTCAAACGAGTCGTCAACGGGAATGCGCCCTGCGCTCGGCGGCATAAACAGGTTCCAGATGCCCGCGGCTTTCGCCCGCGC
>JANOZQ010000527.1:0-4520 GCA_031429555.1 Sphingomonas sp.
ACGGCGGTTGGGTGGATCGAGGCGCGGTTTGCGGGGCTACCCGCCTGATGACAATGAGTCGTCCGTGCTAAACGTGATGAGTGCTTTCCCAAAGTAGCGCGTCGTTTCACTTTCATACAAAGTCAACGCGTTTTTCGCCTTCTTCACGTTCTCATCAACCAGCACAATCATACTATCCAAAAGCGACTCCAGCATGGTCGCATAAGGTCGAACCTTATCAGCCTCATCCTTGTTCAACATATGCGTAAACTGCGTTCCCTCGGTAGCAACCGGAGGCGGCATCAATTCAAACAGTGCCTGATGTCGATTTTTGTATTCGTTCATGGCGTAGGTAATCGAAGCATACCTTCCTATGCACATATCGATTTCGGCAAGAAGGTCAGCAGCTTGAGCTCTCAAAAGCAAATCTGTTTCGTTTTGATTTAACTCCGGCAATGATCTTTCCGGAACGCCGAGCGGTTGAACGAGAGGAAACTTCATACCCGACGGATACAATGGCTGACGTTGGGATAAACTCGCTTTGATATGGCGCTCAATGTCCATCGTGCTGTTTAGCGCCTTCAGCAACTTCCAACCGATTGCTCGACCCACCTCCTTCTCGCGTCGTTTCTCATTCATCTGATTTTGGCGTCGCGCAATTGGGTAGGCTGCTAGGGCCACCGCCACAGCTAACGCCGACATCGTTCCTGCAAACCAGTCCGCCCAACTGCCCGCATCTAAGCTAATTTGGCTCAACAGTGTGTAGTCGTGCCGCATCAAGCCGCAATCCGCTCCACCCTTATATTCCGGTCATGCGCCCGTGCGCCCGCCAGATCATGAGCAGCCTGCATCCGCAACAACGTGTCGGCACGCAGACCGAAAGCTTTTTCGAAACGGATAGCCATTTCGGCGGATAGTCCGGCGCGACCGTTGAGCAAGCTGCTCATCGCCTGACGGGTGACATGCAGTTTTGTCGCCATTGTCGTGACGCTCAACCCGGTCGGCTCGACAATTTCGGCGCGCAGCCATACCCCAGGGTGCACGGCAAAGCTCGAATGAAGGGTAATGGCCATCAGTGATAATCCTCCAAATCCAAATCTTCGACCGCCAGCGCCGCATTGATCCGAAACGTCATTCGCCAGTTCCGCGTCACCGTCAGCGACCAGATGCCCGCCCGATCCCCCGTCAACATATGCGCCCCGAAATTGGGCGGGATCGTCAATTCATCGGGCGACTCGATGACGCTGATCCATGCCAACATGTTTCGCAAGCGATCAACAAGTTTGCCGGGAAGTCCCTTTGCCTTGCCGGTCTCGGCAAATGTCCGAAGCACCTTGTGCCGGATACTTTCAATTTCCACGCGGTTTAATATCCCAGCGCAAGATATCTGTCAAGCGTCACTTGTCAGACGACAACCGCCCCACCGCCCGCTCCCGCCCGATCAACGGCAGCAGTGCCGCCATGTCCGGCCCGTGATCGCGGCCGGTCAGTGCGCGGCGGAGGGGCATGAAGAGGGATTTGCCGGTGCGGCCAGTTGACGTCTTGAGGGCGTTTGTCAGCGCGTGCCACGGGTCAGTGGACCAGTCGATCTGCGCCGCCAGGCGCGCGGCGTCGGCAAGGAAATCAGCGTCTTCGGGGGCGTTCACTACCTCAACTGGCCCTTCGATCACATGCCACCAGTCGGCGGCGTCGGCGATGGTCTTGAGGTTGGGGCGCACGGCTTCCCAGGCGGCGGCGTCCATACCCGCAGGCAGGCGATCCGCGACCGCAACATAGGGCAGATGGTGGATGATCTTGGCATTCAGCCCTTCGAGTTCGGTCATGTCGAAGCGCGCGGGGGCGCGGCCGAAGCGGTGGAAATCGATGCTGTCGATCAGCGGGGCCATGTCGGTGACAGGCTCGACCGGATCACTCGTGCCCAACCGCGCGAGAAGGGCAAGGAGCGCCATTGGCTCAATCCCGGCGTCGCGCAGTTCATCGCAGCCGAGCGCGCCGAGGCGTTTGGAGAGCTTGCCTTCGCTTCCCGTCAGCAGCGCTTCATGCGCAAACCGTGGCGGTTCTGCGCCCAAAGCCGAGAACATCTGAAGCTGTGTCGCGGTGTTCGAGACATGATCCTCGCCGCGAACGACGTCGGTAATTTCCATGTCGATGTCGTCAATGACGCTGGGCAACAAGTAGAGCCACGAGCCATCGGCGCGGCGGACAATGGGGTCCGACATGGTCTTGGGGTCAAAGGACTGGGGCCCGCGCACGCCATCATCCCATGTGATCATGGCGTCATGATCGAGCTTGAAGCGCCAGTGCGGCGCGACGCCTTCGGGCGCAGGATCGCGGAGCGCCGCGCGGTCATAAACCGGCGGTAGGCCACGTCCGAGCTGGATCTTGCGCTTGAGGTCAAGCTCCTGCGGCGTTTCATAAGCGGGATAAACACGTTCCGTCGCTTTCAACCGCTCGAACTGCGCCTCATAGAGCGCAAAGCGCGCCGATTGCCGTTCCTCGCCGTCGCGCGTCAGGCCAAGCCAGTCGAGATCGGTGCGGATCGCATCGGCAAAGGCTTCGGTCGAGCGTTCGGCATCAGTATCGTCAATGCGCAGCAGGAAGCGGCCACCATGTTTCTTCGCCCACAACCAGTTGTGAAGCGCGGCGCGGATGTTGCCGACATGAAGGCGGCCCGTCGGCGATGGAGCAAAGCGCGTCGTAATCGTCATGCGGTGCGGAACGCGTTGGTGATCGGGTAGCGGCGGTCGCGGCCGAAATTCTTCTTGCCGAGTTTGACGCCGGGGGGGGCTTGGCGGCGCTTATATTCCGCCGTGTAAAGCAGGCGTTCGATTTTCGCGACGACATCGCGGTCGAAGCCGCGCGCGGCGACATCGTCGACTGATAGCTCTTCCTCCACAAGGCCGAGTAGAATCGGATCGAGCACCGGATAATCGGGCAGGCTGTCTGAATCCTTTTGGTCGGGGCGCAGTTCGGCGCTGGGCGGCTTGGTGATGATGCTTTCGGGCATCACAGGCCCGTCGGGGCCAAGACCCAACCGCGGCTTGTTGGCATTGCGCCACTTCGCCAGAGCGAACACCGTCATTTTATAGGCGTCCTTGATCGGATTATAGCCGCCCGCCATGTCGCCATAGATGGTCGCATAGCCGACGGCCATTTCGGACTTGTTGCCCGTCGTCACCAGCATCGGGCCGAATTTGTTGGATAGCGCCATGAGCGTGACGCCACGAATGCGAGACTGGATATTTTCTTCAGTTAAATCATACTCTTGGTCGGCGAACGAGCCTGACAACATGACGTCAAACGCCTCGACCGCAGGCGCAATGGGGATGGTATCGAGCTTGCAGCCGATCATGGCTGCGCATTCCGCCGCATCGTTGAGACTGGCCTGTGATGTAAAGCGGCTGGGCAGCATCACGCACCAAACGCGATCCGGCCCGAGCGCATCCGCCGCAATCGCCGCGCAAATCGCGCTGTCGATCCCGCCCGATAGGCCGAGGATGACGCCGGGAAAGCGGTTTGCATTCACATAATCACGGAGACCAATCATCATCGCATGCCATGTGTCCGCCGGAAACGGCTTGAGCGCGCAGATTTCGCCGGGTTCGCACGCCCAGCCTTCGGCCCCGCGCGACCAATCAGTAATCCGCAGGGCATCTTCCCAATCGGGCAACTGGTGCGCCATCGATCCGTCACCGTTGAGGATGAATGAAGCGCCGTCAAATACCAGCTCATCCTGCCCGCCAGTGCGGTTGAGATAGGCGAAGGGCAAACCGGTCTCCGCCACCCGCGCACCGGCGACTTTCGATGCGCGATAATCGTCTTTGTCGATTTCATAGGGGCTGCCGTTCATCGCGAGGATGAATTCGGCACCTTTCGCTTTCAGGTTTGCGCATACGGTGGGGAACCAGACGTCCTCGCAAATCGGAATGCCGATTGTCACCCCTTTGAACAGGACCGGATCGGGGAGCGGCCCTGCATCAAAATGGCGCTTTTCATCGAACGTCCCGTAGTTCGGCAATTCATGCTTGTGCCGCACCGCCGCGACCGCGCCGCCGTCGAGCAGCACGACCGAGTTAAAGAGCGCGTCGCCCTCGCGGATCAGCGTCCCGACGATCATGGCCGGACCGCCGTCGCCCGTCGCCCGCGCCAGGCGGTGCAACTCAACCGCTGCCTGCGCCGACAGGGCCGGCTTTTCGATCATGTCCTCGGCCGGATAGCCAATCAGCTGCATTTCGGGGAACACGATCAGGTCAACGTCGCCCGCTTCGGCGCGCTTGGCGAGTATCGCGTCGGCATTGCCGCGCAAGTCGCCCACACGCTGCGGCATCTGGGCAAAGGCGATCTTCAAATGGTCGGTCATGGCCCTTCCCTAGCGCGGCTTGGCGGACTAGGGGAAGCCCAACAACGCGGCATGAAGGGGTTGCACGCATCATGAAATTGCTGACGGGCAATTCGAACCTGCCGCTGGCGCAAGCGGTTGCCGATTATCTCGAAATTCCGCTGACCAAGGCCAGCGTACGGCGGTTTGCCGACGAGGAAGT
>JANOZQ010000528.1:0-2476 GCA_031429555.1 Sphingomonas sp.
GTTGGCAGATGAAACAGCACATCAATCACCCGCGCCAGCCCCAGACGCGCCAGCGGCTTGGCCAGCGCCGCACCGACGCCTTTCAATGCCTCGATTTCGGCGAATAGCGGATTGAGAAGATCGGGTCGCATGGTTAGGGCAGTCCTACACCAACCTCCCCGCGTTTGTCGCGGGGGGGCGTTTTGCATTGGAGACTATCGTTGGATCGCGAAACCCGCCTGAAACGCCTGCGCTTCCGCAGCTGGCATCGGGGCACCAAGGAAGCGGACCTGATGGTCGGCGGCTTCTATGACCGTTATGCGGCGAGCTGGACCGATGCAGAGATCGCCTGGTACGAAACCCTGATGGACGAGGAAGACGTCGACATCATGGCATGGGCCATCGGCAGCAAAGCGCCCCCGCCGCGCGCATCGGGACCAATGATGACCGCGATGCAGCGCCTCGATTATATTCCGACGCCTGAATGACTGACATTTCCAAGATCAGGTCAGCGGGTGCGCCGCTGACACTCGCAGGCGTGCCCGACGGTTTCCTGCCGTCGCTGATGGCGGACTTGTCGCGCGCGGCGGATACACGCGCGGTCCTGATCGCAGCCGACGACGCAGCGATGCGCGCTGTCTCCGATGCTGCCGCCTGGTTTGCGCCCGACGTTGAAATCCTGCAGTTCCCCGCGTGGGATTGCCTGCCCTACGACCGCGCTTCGCCCAGTTTGCGGGTAACGTCCGAACGCATGGCTGCGCTTGCGGCGTTGCAGGCCAAGACGAGCAAACCACAGTTGCTCATCACGACGGTCAACGCGGTTACCCAGCGGACGTTGACCCCGTTCCGCCTGCGCGCGCTGACGGCGAGACTTGCACCCGGTGAACAGATTGACCGCGATGCACTGACCGCGCTGCTCTCCGCCAATGGCTACATCCGCAGCGAAACGGTCGCCGACGCGGGCGATTTCGCGGTGCGCGGCAGCCTTGTCGATCTCTATCCGGCGGGGATGCCGCATGCGCTGCGCCTCGATTTCTTCGGTGATGAAATCGAAAGCATCCGCAGCTTCGATCCCGCCGATCAGCGGACGATTGCCAATGTCGACAGCTTCACATTGCTTCCCGCGTCAGAATCACTCCTTGATGAAGACTCAATCAAACGCTTCCGCACCCGCTACCGCGAAACTTTCGGCGCAACGGCAACCGGCGATCCATTATATCAGGCGATCAGCGAAGGGCGGCGTCTGTCGGGTATGGATCACTGGCTCCCGCTGGTCGAGCAGCTGATGGCAACGTTGTTCGACCATCTGACCGACAGCGACATCATTGTCCGCGATGCCGGGAGCGTGGGGGCAGCCGAGGCGCGTTTCGAAGCGATCACCGATTATCATGCGAACCGCGTTCGTGCGGCGTCGACCGATCTCGGAAGCTACCGCCCCCTGCCCGCTGAGGCGTTGTATCTGACGGCGAGGGAATGGGAGGCGGCGATTTCCGACCGACCCGTCCACCTGACGACGGCATTTCAGGAACCCGCTTCGGCAACGGTCCTGAACTTCGCTATCGAAGGCCCGCGCGATTTCGGCCCCGAGCGCAGCCGCTCCGAAAATGTCTATGACGCGCTTGCCGACTACGTAAAACAACTCGGCAAGACCGGCCTTATCCTCGCCAATTACTCGACTGGCTCACGGCAGCGTATTTCGGGGTTGATGGCCGACCATGGCCTCGACCGCGTGGCCATGGCCGAAAGCTGGCAGGACGCTCAGGGGATTGCGGCCAAGGGCACAATCGCGCTTGTCGTCGTGCCGCTTGACCACGGCTTTACCGCGCCCGCTGTCGCTATCGTTACCGAACAGGACCTACTCGGCGACCGCCTCGTCCGCCGCAACAAGCGCAAGAAAAGCGCCGACGCATTCCTGTCCGAACTCGCCATGCTCAGCCCCGGCGATCTGGTCGTCCACCGCGACCACGGCATCGGGCGTTACGAAGGGCTTACGTCGATCCCCGTTGGAAAGTCGCCGCATGATTGCGTCGCGCTGACTTACGCCGGCGGCGACAAGCTGTTCGTGCCTGTCGAAAATCTCGATGTTCTGTCGCGCTTCGGGTCGGACAGCGAAGGCACGTCGCTGGATCGTCTCGGTGGCGAAGCCTGGCAGCGCCGCAAATCCAAAATGAAGGAGCGCATCCGCGCGATTGCGGGTGATCTGATCGCGGTTGCCGCCGAACGCGCGCTGCGTGCCGCCGACGTCATCGAACGCGACGGCAGCTTCAACGAATTCGTCGACCGCTTCCCCTATCAGGAAACCGACGATCAGGACCGTGCTATCGAAGACGTGCTCGGCGACCTGAGCAGCGGCACACCGATGGACCGGCTGGTCTGCGGCGACGTCGGCTTTGGCAAGACCGAAGTGGCGCTACGGGCGGCATTTACGGCAGCAATGGCGGGGCATCAGGTGGCGCTGATCTGTCCGACAACTTTGCTCGCCCGCCAGCATCACCGG
>JANOZQ010000529.1:0-3404 GCA_031429555.1 Sphingomonas sp.
CCGACCCGTAAGCCGCCGATGCACCGCCGGTGACGACATCGACGCGGTCGATCATCAGCGTCGGGATAAGATTGAGATCGACCTGGCCCGTCGCCGACGATGGCACGAAACGGCGTCCGTCAATCAACGTCAGCGTGCGCGTGCTGCCCAGCGCGCGAAGGTCCGCGAAGTTTTGTCCGCCGCCAAGCGCGTTCTGCGGATTGGTCTGTGGTGTTTGTGTGGCGCGGAACGACGGCACTTCGTTGAGGAAGTCGCCGATATTGGCAAGCCCGCGTTCGTTGAGTTGCTCTGCAGACAAAACCTTGGTTGGCGTCGGCGCCGTAAAGCCGGTCACGGCAACGCGCGACCCAGTCACGATGATGTCGCCGCCCGCTTCAGCCTCTGGCTGTGGCTGTGGCGCAGGTGCTGACGACGGCGACTGGGCCTGCGCCGTTGTCGCTACAAGCGCGAGTGCCGCTGATGTGGCGAATAGGTAAATCCGGTTCGATACCATGGTTCGGGCCCTCTCCTGTCCACCCGCAAGGGTGATTCCGGCCGTTCATGCGACGGCATGCACCATCTGCGCTTGAGTAAGGTAACCTGTCAATAAAAAAGTCAGACGTCTGCTTATTCTTGCGTCCGAGAATTTAACTGTTGTCGGGCCTTCCCATTTCGCCAAAGCCATAGATGTCGAGCGTTCGCTCCCCCGCAAGGATGCGCGCGATCTTGTTGGCTTCGTCACGCTCACGATATGCCCCGGCGTTCAAAGCGTCGGTGACGTTCGCGGCTGGCAGGATGACAACGCCGTCACGGTCGCCGACGACCAAGTCGCCTTGGTGCACCACGACCACGCCAATCCGGATCGGCTGGCGGACCCATGCGGTCGCTTCGTAACCCTTGATCGTGCCATTGAGGCAGATGCCGTTCGAGAACACCGGGAAAGTCATTGTGGACAGCCCCGCGACATCGCGGACACCGCCGTCGATCACGAGCCCGCCGAGCCGCTGCGCTATCGCGGCTGTGTTGAGGATGTCGCCCCAATAGCCCCATTCGAGTCCGCCGCTGGTCGAGACGACAAGAACATCACCGGGCGCGGCCTGATAAATGGCGCGGTGTATCCACAGGTTATCGCCTGCAGGAATGTGGACTGTAAATGCGGGTCCGACGATCCGCATATCGGGCGCAACCGGCTTGATCGCCGACGGTAGTGCGCCGATCCGTCCCGCCGCCTCGTGCAAGGTTGCCGCACCGAGACGGGCAGCTTCCGCAAGCTGGTCGGCGCTATATGTCACGTGCCGTCGCGGCGCTGGAGCAGATGATAGTGCTGCTGCTTGCGCGCTTCGTCGAGGCGCAAACCGCCTGCAATTGCGTCGCGGATACGCATTTCGGCAGCATCGATACTTTCCGCCGTATCGAGCACGTCGTCCTCGCGGTCAGCCGGGATGACGACCACCCCGTCGGAGTCCCCGCGCACGATGTCACCGGGGGACACGCGCACATCGCCGATGGTCACGATCACTTGTGTCGCATCGAGCTGCACCCGGTCCTTGCCCGTCCGCATCGAATAGCTGCGGCTGTACATCGGGTAACCAAGATCGAGCGCGAGATGCGTGTCGCGGCAGGCGCCATCGATCACGGTGCCACCAAGACCCCGCTTGTTTGCAGTAAACGTCAGGATGTCACCCCAGACCGTCGCATCGGGCCGCCCGCCATTGTCGATGACCACGACATGCCCCTCGGGCACATCATCAATGAAATCACCGACGGTCCCGACCGGGTGGCCTACGGGGGCATAGGCAAGTGTAAATGCGCGGCCCGCGAGCCGGAAACGGTGGTCGAGCGGCTTGATGCCGAGGCACTGGCCCGCGATCCCGAGCTTGTCGAGCGCGTCGCTGATCGTTGCCGTGTCGAGATGACCTGCGCGTTCGACGTTGGGATCACTCATTCATTATTCTCCAGCAGATGTTCGTAGTCGCCGCCCATCACTGTCGAGACGGCATGACCCGCGAGGACTGCCTTGGTCATGCCGGCCTCGCGTAACGCGATGCGTTCGGCGGCGGCCAGCACATCCTCAATGCGGGCGGCGGGCACGAATGCCGCACCACTGCCGTCCGCAACCACCCAGTCGCCCGTCGCCACTGTCATATCGCCGACCGAGATCGGCTCGCCCGTTGCGCTTTCGTAAATGCGCCCGCGCGCCGTTCGCGCCGTGCATCCGCGCGCATAAACCGCAAAGCCGATGTCAGCGGCCTCATCGACGTCGCGTGCCAACCCCTCGACAATCACGCCCGAGACGCCGCGCCCGCGCGCCGCGTTCGACAAAATGCCGCCCCAGCCGGCGCATTCGATGCCGGTGCGTTGTTCGACAACAATCACCTGTCCCGGCGCAGCCCTATCAATGGCCGTCGTGCACAAATGGCGCGGCGTCGTTCCTTCGGGGGGCTTTCCGGCGGCGAGCGTCACTGTAATGACCTCGCCCGAAATACGGCCCTTTGCTGCGCGGGAGCCTAGGCCTGTCACCGACGGCGGCAAACCTAATTGATCGAGCGCGTCGGACACTGCACAGGCATCAAGCCTTGCAAGACGAGCGGCATAATCATCGCTCATATCAGTTCCAGTAAACAAAGCCGTTGGCCGTGCCGGTGCCCGCTGCCGAGCGATAGCAGGGCTGGTAATCAACCACGTCACCCGACAGCTCGGTTTCGAACAAGGCACCTGCCGCCGCAATCCAGTTTTTCAATTCGCTGCTGCCCGATTGCAACCAGCCCTCGCCGATCGAGCACAAGGCGTCTTCGTCACGGGCTGCCAGTGCGGCAAAAATCCGGCGGTCAAAATCCTCGTCGATGACAAAGTGCGACATGCCGCCCGAGCCAAAGACCGCGACCCGCGCATCCGATTTCCACGCCTTGATCGCACGCCCCACGGTACGCCCCATTTCGAAGCAGCGCCGCGCTGTCGGCTGGTTCGGAGGGAAGAAGGTATTGGTAATAATCGGGACATGCGGCACCACCTGGTCGCGCATGATCTGGCGATAAACGAAGCCAAAGGCATGGCCGATGCCGCTGTGCCAGTGGTTTTCCAGACGCGGCAGTTGATTGGCGCGGGTGACGTCGAACTGGTTCGCAACCAGATCTCCGATCAAATAATTGGCAAGCTCCGGATGGCCGGGATATTCGGTGTAGGTCGGCGGTTTATGGCCTGCCTCGGCAGCGTGGATACCCGGCGGATGACGCGCGGCTTGCTCATCGGATGAAGGCTCGTTCCAGACCTTTTCACCGTTAAAGAATGTGAACGCGGGCATCAGCGCTTCGTTGAACAACTCCTGCTGGTCATTGCCGAATATGACGGCGACATCGGGTTTCACCTCGGCAAAGACGTCACCCATCCGGTCGATGGCAGCACGGCATGCAGCGTTGCGGTTCGTG
>JANOZQ010000530.1:0-5065 GCA_031429555.1 Sphingomonas sp.
AAGCGGCAGGGAAGAAGTAAAGGACAACCGGTCCTTTTTTGAGTGCCTTGGCAAGCGAGAAGCTGAACTGTTTGCCGCCAATCGCGCCCGGGGTCGTGAAATCGGGCGCAGCTGCGCCGACGGGCAGCGCGGCCTGTGCAAAGGCAGGAATCGAAAGGGCAACAGCAGCGATCAGGGTGCGCATTGGGGGAACTCCGTCAAAACAAGGTCGCTGAAGATAGCGCGTTTCGGTTGGCGCGTCATGTCCCTAAACTTCGCTATGGTCCGGCCGTTCAAGGGGGGTGGCCGACGTTCCTCTCTTGCTGCGTTTCGTTCGGGGACAGTCCCGTATCGATACAAGAACCGTTAATGCCGGGGCTGGTGAGCGAAGACCCGCGCGTCGCATAATGGTGATCATGCTGTTAAGCATTTTCATTCTCGGTGTTCTGAATGGCCCCTCGCACGCCAACGACGCAGCGCCTCGCGCAGTTGCGGTGGCCGTCGCCCGCGCAGAAATAATTTCCGGCGTGCGGATTTCTCAGGAGATCGAGCTTGCCGAGGCGGACCCCCGAACCCGAAAATCACGCCCGCGCAGGCCGCGCGAACGCCCCTGCCCCGAAACCAATATCACGTCGTGCCGCCTTTTTGTGACTGATATGCCATGATCGCGCGTTGCGTCGGCGCGTAGCCCGCGCCATATCGACGGCAAATGCCCCCCATCACCGAAACGTCCGATACGCCCGCCGGTTTTGCAACACTGAAGCGCTTTCTGCCCTATCTATGGCCGAAGGATGATCGTGCGCTGCGCATCCGCGTCGTCGGCGCGGTGCTACTGGTGCTGGTGGCAAAGGCGATCACGCTGTTTGGTCCCTATCCGTATAAATGGGCAATCGATGCGATGTCGGCGGAGCGGTCGGCAGCGGTCGGATTGGTCATGGCCCTGGTCGCGGCTTACGCCGGGGCGCGCTTTGCAGGCGTGGTTTTCGACAACGTCCGCAACATGGTATTCGAGCGTGTCGGGCAGGACGCGACGCGGCATCTGGCGGTCAATGTGTTCCAGCATCTGCACGGGCTGTCGTTGCGATTCCATCTGGCGCGGCGGACGGGCGCGGTCACCAAGGTTATCGAGCGCGGCACGAAGAGCATCGATACCATGCTCTATTTCCTGCTGTTCAACATTGCACCGACGATTGTCGAGCTGATCGTTGTTACGGTTACATTCTGGATCATGTTCGGATCGTCGTTGGTCGCGGCGACTTTGCTGATGGTCGTTGCTTACACCTGGTTCACATGGGCCGTGACCAACTGGCGGGCAAAACTGCGCGAAGAAATGAACGATATGGACACGCGCACTGTATCGCGCGCCGTCGATTCATTGCTGAATTACGAAACCGTCAAATATTTCAACGCCGAAAGGCGCGAGGTCGCCGGTTATGAAGCGGTCGCGCGCCGCTATGCCGATGCAGCCGTCAAATCGGAAAACTCGCTGGCGGCGCTGAACGTCGGCCAGTCGCTGGTCACCAATCTGATGATGGCCGGCGCAATGGCCTATGTTGTCTGGGGCTGGTCAAAGGGAACGTACACGACCGGTGACGTGGTATTCGTCAGCACTTATCTGGCGCAGCTGTTTCGTCCGCTCGACATGCTGGGCATGGTGTATCGCACCATTCGCCAAGGATTGATCGACATGGCGGCGATGTTTGCGTTGACCGATACGCCCGCCGAGATTGTCGATGCAGCGGACGCAGTGCCACTGGCCGTTGGCGCCGGTGTCGTCCGATTCGAGGATGTATCGTTTTCCTACGATCCCGAACGCGCGATCCTGAAAGGCGTCAGTTTCGAAATACCGGCGGGCGGCACGCTGGCCGTTGTCGGGCCCTCGGGCGCGGGGAAATCGACGCTCGCGCGGCTGCTCTATCGGTTTTACGATGTGACAGGCGGGCGGATTACAATCGACGGGCAAGACATCCGTGGCGTCACGCAATCCTCGTTGCGCGGGCAGATCGGAATCGTCCCGCAGGACACTGTCCTGTTCAACGAAACCATCGGCTATAATATTGCCTATGGCCGTGAAGGTGCGGATCAGGCCGAGGTCGAAGCTGCAGCACGCGGCGCGGCGATCCACAAGTTCATTGCATCGACGCCCGACCAATATGCGACCAAAGTCGGCGAACGCGGGTTAAAACTGTCAGGCGGCGAAAAACAGCGTGTGGCGATTGCCCGGACCCTGCTCAAAAACCCGCCGATCCTGATTTTGGACGAAGCAACAAGCGCACTCGACAGCCGCACCGAGGCGGAGATTCAGACGACGTTGTCAGCCATTGCCGAACGCCGCACGACGATCGTCATCGCGCACCGTCTGTCGACAATCGTCAATGCCGATGAGATCGTCGTGCTCGACGCGGGGCAAGTGGCCAAGCGGGGAACGCACGCAGCACTGCTCGCGAAGAATGGGCTTTATGCAGAGATGTGGATGCGGCAGGCAGCGGAAGCCGAGGATGCGGTGGCGGCGGAATGAGTACGCTCCTCTCCATCCTCCAAACCACTTTCGGGTTCCCTGCCTTCCGCGGCGTTCAGGCCGATGTCGTTGCGCGCGTCATGGCGGGGCAGCGGACGGCGTCGATCATGCCAACAGGGGCGGGCAAGTCGTTGTGCTATCAGCTGCCGGCGGTCGCCTTGCCGGGAACATGCATCGTCATTTCGCCGCTGATTGCGCTGATGCATGACCAGCTGCGTGCCGCCGAAGCGGTGGGCATTCGCGCGGCGACGCTGACGTCAGCGGACGAGAACCGGGCGGAAACAGTTGAGCGGTTTCGTCGGGGCCAACTCGACTTGCTGTATGCCGCGCCGGAACGGGCGTCCCAGGCGAGTTTTCGCGGACTGCTGCGTGAAAGTCCGATCTGTTTGTTCGCCATCGATGAAGCGCATTGTGTCAGCGAATGGGGGCATGATTTCCGGCCCGATTATCGCCTGCTGCGGCCGATGCTCGATGATTTCGCTCAAGTGCCACGCCTGGCGCTGACAGCGACGGCCGACGCCCATACCCGCGAGGATATTTGCGACCAGCTTGGCATCCCGCGCGAAGGGTTGATCGTTGCGGGGTTCGACCGGCCCAATATCCGGTATCACATGGCCCCGCGGGCTGGAACGACGCAACAGGTTGCCGATGTCGTCGCGGCGCATCCCGGCCCCGGTATTGTCTATGTCCAGTCGCGTGCAGGGACCGAAAAATTGGCTGGGCAACTGGCCAGCACGGGCCGGGCAGTGTGTGCTTACCATGCAGGACTCGACGCCGACGTCCGCCGCAAAAACCAGGCCGATTTCGTCCGGTCGGAGGATATGGTTATGGTCGCAACGATTGCATTCGGGATGGGGATCGACAAGCCCGACGTGCGGTTCGTGGCGCATGCCGGACTGCCAAAATCGATCGAGGCTTACTATCAGGAAACCGGCCGCGCAGGCCGCGACGGTGATCCAGCGGGGGCCTATCTGTTCTGGGGTGCGGATGATTTTGCCAAAGCGCGGCAACGGTTAAGCGAAGTCGATAAGTCGCGGGCGGCGGGGGAGAAAACGCGACTGAAAGCGTTGGGCGCGCTGGTCGAAACACCGGGATGCCGCCGTGCTATCTTGTTGCGCCATTTCGGCGACCCCGCCCCAGACAATTGCGGCAATTGCGACAATTGTTTGAACCCGCCGACGGGTCAGATCGATGTGACCGAAATTGCCCGCAAATTTCTGTCGGCAGTGTATCGCACAGGGCAGAGTTTTGGCGTTACGCACTTGGAGGATGTGCTGACCGGCACCGCAAACGAGCGCGCCTTGAATTTAGGACACGACCAGCTGTCGGTCTTCGGTATTGTCGCTGGCGAGGAAGCGGCGATGATCAAGCCGGTGGCCCGTGCTCTGCTGTTGCGCGGCGCGCTCGAGACCAACGAGCACGGCGGACTGATGTTCGGAGCGGATGCGCGCGCAATCCTGAAAGGGGAAGCGTCAGTTGACCTGATCCTGCCGCCAAAGCGCGAGCGGCGCTCTCGACGCGCAGGCGGCGTGCCCAATCCTGTTGGCGATCCCTTGTTCGAAGCGTTGCGCGAATGCCGCCGGACGCTGGCGAGCGAGGCTGGATTGCCGCCTTATGTAATCTTCCACGACTCGACCCTGCGCGAAATGGCCACGAGTCGTCCCGCGACACGGGCGGCAATGGGCCGTGTCACTGGCGTCGGGGCGCGCAAGCTGGAGGCTTATGGTGATGCCTTTTTGGCAGTTATACTTTCACGAACACTTTGATTGTCCAATTTCGGGACACAACGATCTGGTCAAACATTGACAAAAGATTAACAGAGGTCATTCTGGCAAGGTAACAAAAAACGTGGGGCGGGACATAACCATCAGGTTTGTGGTGGCATCATCGTAATCGAAAGGGTATCGCAATGAAGAAATTGGTTCTTGCCGCACTGGCATTTAGTGCCGCGATCGCAACGCCAGCGGCGGCAGTCACTGTAATCGGTACAACATCGGGCGGACCGACCTTTAACCGTCCGGTTGCCGGCGCGCCACCAACGTCGCTGTCAGGGGTTGGAACAGCAGTTAGCTACGCACTCACGCCGTTTACGGTGTCGACAACAGGCAGCTATAATTTTCTGATGACCGGACTGGCGCCGGCCAATTGGGACACATATCTCGGGCTCTATGCAACTTCGTTCAATCCGGGATCGCCGCTTGTCAACGCGCTGGTTTACAACGATGATTTTCCGACGATTGGCCTGTCGGGATTTACCGCTTCCCTGACGGCAGGAACGTCTTACATCGCTCTGGCGACTGGTTTTGGCAATACGGATGCTGGGCGTTATTCGCTTGAAATCACCGGTCCGGGCAATGTCGTGATTGGTGGCAATCCTCCTCCCGCAGTTCCTGAACCCAGCACATGGGCAATGATCATTGCGGGCTTTGGCATTGTCGGCACAGCGCTGCGTCGTCGCCGGACACTTGCTTTCGCCTAAACCATCTGGTTCACCTCTTTCCGTCGTTCGGCTATGCCGGTACTTCGGGAAGAGGGTTCCATGTTCCGCACGATTGACAATCAATTTTT
>JANOZQ010000531.1:0-4030 GCA_031429555.1 Sphingomonas sp.
TGAATGCCAACGGCATCCGTTTACGGGCATCGGCAAGCCCGAACCATTGAAACGAAATCTGGCGGGCTGGTGGTCGAGACGGATCACGAGCGAGCATCGGCTTGTTTACCGGGTGACCGAGTCGGGCGAGGCGCAAGCGCCCGAGATACTGAGTTGTCGGTATCATTATTGAGGGGCCGGGTGTTCAGGGTCGCCGCATGATCGAACGGCTCCGCGCAACCGGCCCGGGGTGGCAGGCGCGGATTAACGAGGTTTTGAAGCGGTTAGAGTGAGGGGGGGTATGGATAAATCCTGTTGGGGGACTTCAGCCAAGTTTGAAAACCCTCTTGCACTTTTCAAAAATTCGACGCATTTTTTGAACTCTTGGTCTAGACTTCAAGGATGTTTGAATGGAGCAACATGGCTTTTGTGCCACTTCGACCGGCATTCTCGTTCCCACAATCGGGAAGCGAAATGCGTTCGTACCACATCCATTACCTCCACAGGCCCTCGATCTTAACTCGCTTGCCACACAGATTGCTGAAGCGTCGCAAGCAATCGGGGAACTGAGAGGCATTGGACGAACGGTTCCCAACCCCGCATTGCTCATCCGTCCCCTACAGCGCCGCGAAGCGGTTTCGTCATCGGGAATGGAAGGTACCTACACGACTTTATCGGACCTCTATATGTTCGAGGCAGGTGTGGATGATGCTGGCAAGCGTGAAGACAATCGTGAGGTCTTTAACTATGTCAAAGCGCTTGAAGGTGCCATCAGTGATCTGGCCAACCTTCCGATTTCCAGCCGTCTATTTCGCAACGCCCACCGTATCCTGCTAACTGGTGTTCAGAGACATCGTGGTGCCGTCGTTGAAGCGGGCGAACTGAAGCGCGAACAGAACTGGATCGGCGGAACTGGCAGGATTGAGACGGCGCGCTTCATTCCACCCCCACCCAAAGAAACGGCGGATGCAATCGACGATCTAGCGTCATTCATCAACCGTGAGAATCGAGGTGGCATACCGCCGCTGATCGACGCGGCGCTGGCGCATTACCAATTCGAAACTATCCACCCTTTCGCCGACGGCAACGGACGCGTTGGTCGAATGCTAATCACGCTGATGCTGATCGAGCGCAATATTTTGCCACAGCCTTTGCTCTATATGAGCCCTTGGTTGGAACGTCACAAAGACGCTTATATTGATCTGATGTTTGACGTGTCACGTAAAGGCGCTTGGCTACCGTGGCTCGATTTCTTCCTCCAAGGGATTACTGCATCGGCACTGGGAACGATAAAGGTCGTTGAGCAGTTGCAAGACCTGCAGCGTAATTATCGCGAGCGGTTTCAGACGGCGCGACGTTCAGCCCTGATCCCGCGCATTATCGATTTCGCGTTTGAACAGCCAGTGATGACCATAGGCGAAGTCGCGGAAAGAACGGGCGTGTCTTACCAATCAGCGGCCAACAATATTGCGCCTCTCGTAGTAGCTGGGGTCGCAATCGAAGTCGGGAGCCACCCAAAGCTAATTGTCTTTACTGAGGTGCTTGAGGCTCTTCGATCAGAATAATGTCATGCTGTCGGGACGTAAAGCTCTCCGCCTTCCGCTTTGAATTCCTCCGACATGGTTGCCATGCCCTTTTCGGCATCGGCCGCGGCAATGAAGCCCTCGCTGCCCTGATTTTGCAATTTCGCAAATTCGCGGACTTCCTGCGAAATTTTCATTGAGCAGAATTTCGGGCCACACATACTGCAGAAATGCGCGGTTTTTGCGCCCTCGGCTGGCAGCGTCTGGTCATGATATTGTTCTGCTGTGTCGGGGTCGAGGCTCAGATTAAACTGGTCGCGCCAGCGGAATTCGAAGCGGGCGCGTGACAAGGCATCGTCGCGCATTTGGGCGGCCGGATGGCCTTTCGCCAGGTCCGCTGCGTGCGCCGCCAGTTTGTAGGTGACGACACCGACTTTCACGTCGTCGCGATCCGGTAACCCCAGATGCTCCTTGGGCGTCACATAACAAAGCATCGCGCAGCCGAACCAGCCGATCATCGCTGCGCCAATGCCGCTGGTGATATGGTCGTAGCCCGGCGCAATATCCGTGGTGAGCGGCCCGAGCGTGTAGAACGGCGCTTCGCCGCACGACTCAAGCTGCTTTTCCATGTTGACCTTGATCTTGTGCATGGGAACGTGGCCCGGCCCTTCGATCATGACCTGAATATCGTGCTTCCACGCGATCTTGGTCAGTTCGCCCAGCGTGTAGAGTTCGGCGAATTGCGCTTCGTCGTTTGCGTCGGCAATGCTGCCAGGGCGGAGACCATCGCCCAGCGAGAAGGCGATGTCATAGGCCTTCATGATCGCGCAAATGTCCTCGAAATGGTCGTAGAGGAAGCTCTCCTTGTGGTGGAACAGGCACCATTTCGCCATGATCGAACCGCCGCGCGAGACGATCCCCGTCACGCGCTTGGCCGCGAGCGGGACATAAGCGAGGCGGACGCCCGCGTGGATCGTGAAATAATCGACGCCCTGTTCGGCTTGTTCGATGAGGGTATCGCGGAAGATTTCCCACGTCAGGTCTTCGGCAACGCCGCCGACTTTTTCGAGCGCCTGATAGATCGGCACGGTGCCGATGGGGACGGGCGAATTGCGGACGATCCATTCGCGCGTGTCGTGGATGTTGCGACCGGTGGACAGGTCCATGACGGTGTCCGCGCCCCAGCGAATGCTCCAGACCATCTTGTCGACTTCGGACGCGACGTCGGAGGCGACGGCGCTGTTGCCGATGTTGGCATTGATCTTGACGAGGAAATTGCGGCCGATCGCCATCGGTTCGGATTCAGGGTGGTTGATGTTGTTGGGTATGATCGCGCGGCCGCGCGCGACTTCGGAGCGAACAAATTCGGGCGTCACATAATCGGGGATTTCGGCGCCCCAGTCTTCACCGTCGCGGACTGCGGCTTCTTTCAGTTGCGCGCGACCCAGATTTTCGCGGGTGGCGACATATTCCATTTCGGGGGTGATGATGCCTTTGCGGGCATAGTGCATCTGACTGACGTTTGCGCCGGGTTTGGCTCGGAGCACGGTCTTTCGAACGTTCGGGAAAGGATCGACGCCGCCGCTGCGGTCTGGCCCCAGCTGGCCATTGTCTTCAGGGCGGACTTCGCGCTGGAGGACTTCTTCGACATCGCCACGCGCGCGGATCCAGTCGGCGCGTAGCTCGGGCAGGCCTTTGCCAATGTCGATAGTAGCTGCAGCATCGGTATAGGGTCCGCTGGTGTCATAGACGTTGAGCGGCGGCTCACCCGACGAAGGCTCGAGGTCGATGGCGCGCATCGCTACTTTCAAGGGACCGACGTGGATTTTGCGGCTGCCCCGGATGGGTCCGGTGGTGACTTTCGGGCTTGGTGCGGAATAATCGGCCATGTGCGCTCTCCATACATTACGGGAGAGCGCGGAAATCCTGACCGCTCCCTCCCTACGCCCGCGTTAACGGGATCAGGTTCAGCGGGTCTTGGCCAGATGCCAACTCTCAGCCGCCTTTATGCGGCTCCCCGGGGATGGTCGTTGATAGCGCGGTTCGGGCCGAACGCAAAGGACGCATATCGTTGCGGCTAGACCTTGCGGGCTTCGATGACCGCTTCGTCGGGATGGCCGAACGTCGCGACAGGGTAGGATTGCATCGAAATACGGTCACCGTCATCGATCCGGCGCGAACCCGTCGTGTCGAGGTGTGCGCGAACCGAATAATGCGCCTGATCGTCGATTTTGGGCACCATCAGCGTGAAGGGCAGTTCCGTGCCCGCCGCAAGCGGATGATCGATGGGGATGGCGATTTCGGCGACGACGTCAGCGGCGGCGTCCACGCGCGACACATCCTCAACGCGGACATAGAGCGTGGACGAAGGTTGATCGAGCGCTTCTGCCACCCGCACTTGCCCCGAGATTTCGCGGGGGCCGGTCATCGTCGCCTCATGCGTTGAGGATCGCGTATCGCGCCTGAAACGTCAACGGTGCGCCGGTCAGGTTGCGCGCGGTGATGAACCACTTGGCCAGATTGGCGGC
>JANOZQ010000532.1:0-5711 GCA_031429555.1 Sphingomonas sp.
TGACTTATGGATCGGACTTGGCAACGCGTTGGTCGCGCATGGCAATGGCTTAATTTCGCCGTCCGCCGAATTCGCCTTCAAACGCGCGGCGCAGCTTTCGCCGAAACACCCCGGGCCGCCGCTGTTCCTCGGCATTGCGCTGGTCCAGCAAGGGCGAACCGCCGAAGCCGCAGCGATGTGGCGGGCTTTGCTTGCACGGTCCCCGAAAGATGCCCCGTGGCGGGGTGACGTCGAAGCGCGGCTAGCGTCTATTGGAGGCGCGACACCCTAAGTCCGCGCTTGCTCAGCATTACATTAACTGAGTCCGTGCCCGCCAGATGCCCCGCGCCGACTGCGACAAATACGGTGCCCGGCTTTGCCATCCGCTCGACAATCCAGTCAGACCAGTTGGCATTGCGCTTTTTGAGCAAAGCATCGGTCAGTTCGGGTGATAGTTTCAGCTCGTCATCGAACGTCAGCGCAATCTTCTTGACGTTGCCCGATCCCCACGCGGCGATCATGGCATCGAATTCGGCACGTGCGCTCGTGTCATCCTCCGCGATACTCGTCAGGAATCGGCGCTGCGCGGTTTCGGGCAGCCCGTCGAAAAACCCCAGTTGCTGGGCGGGTGTTTCGAGTCCGGATATTGGTTTGCTCGCGTCCGCAAAGCGCTTGGCCAGGACGGCTTCGGCACCGTATTCGGCGCTCACCGGCAAATCTCGCATGCCCGCCGATGCCAGTGTCAGAGCCGCTGCCCACGTTTCGAACCGGTCGAGCACGTTCAGCGGCACACCGCTTTTCGTTACAACGCGCTGCAAAGCCTCGCGCTTGTCGGTGGGCACACGGTCAAGCAGCGGTGGTAGGCCGGAAGACATGCCGAGTTGCGCCATGATTGCGCCCGTCGCCTGAGGGTTTTTGTCCATGACGGTTTCGAGGACGAGATCCTGCGATGCGCGCATCGCAGCGACGATCTTCGGGGATTGCCATGCCAGATCCTTGGGCAACAAATGGATCGTGCCGAATAGGTAGACCGTCGTGTCAGCATCGCTGACTTTCCAAAGCGCCGGGCGGATCGGTTTCGCTTCGCTTTGCGTGCTGTGGCAGGAAAGAAGTGCGAACGCCGCGAGTGCGGACACGATGGTACGTTTCATGAATGGCGAGTTAGCGGCTTGCTTGACCCGTCGCCAGCCCTAAGCCAAAGGCACGACCAAGATTTGTTGCACCTGCGAAGGGAAACGCGCCGTGGCCAAGCCGCTCAGCTTTCAAAAGCTGATCCTGACGCTCCATGATTACTGGAGTGATCGCGGCTGTGTGATCCTGCAACCCTATGACATGGAAATGGGGGCAGGGACGTTTCACACCGCGACGACACTGCGCGCGCTGGGGCCGGATCACTGGAACGCCGCGTTTGTGCAGCCGTGCCGCCGCCCGACCGACGGGCGTTATGGGGAGAACCCAAACCGCCTCGGGCACTATTACCAGTATCAGGTGATCCTGAAACCCAGCCCGCCCAATTTGCAGGAGCTTTATCTGGGCAGCCTTGCGGCGATCGGCATTGATCCGTTGCTCCACGACATCCGCTTCGTCGAGGATGACTGGGAATCGCCGACGCTGGGTGCTTGGGGGCTGGGCTGGGAAGTCTGGTGCGACGGGATGGAAGTGACACAGTTCACGTATTTCCAGCAAATGGGTGGTTTTGACTGCAAACCGGTTGCGGGCGAACTGACCTACGGCCTCGAGCGATTGGCCATGTATGTCCAGAATGTCGACAGCGTTTACGATCTCGATTTTAATGGAAACGGCGTCACTTACGGCGATGTTTTCCTCGAGAATGAAAAACAGATGTCGAAATGGAATTTTGAGGTCGCAGACACAGAGACATTGTTCGACGGGTTCCGTAAAGCGACCGCCGAATGCGAAAATTGCCTGACGAATGACTTACCGATTCCTGCGTATTAACAGGCGATCAAGGCGAGCCACATCTTCAACACGTTGCAGGCACGCGGCGTCATCTCGGTCGCCGAACGCGCCGCTTACATGGGTCGGGTGCGTGATCTGGCGAAGGGCGCTTGTGCTGCGCATATGGCGAAGAACGGGTGGGCGGCTTGACCGATTTCCTGCTCGAACTCCGCTCCGAAGAAATCCCCGCACGGATGCAGGTCAAGGCCAAGGACGATCTTGCGCGCCTGTTTGCCGAGGAGATTGCGAAGGCGGGTTTGACCGCGCAGTCAATTGAAACCTTCGCCACCCCGCGCCGCCTTGCGTTGATTGCGCGCGGGCTGCCCGATGCGACCGAAGCCGTCAGCGACGAACGCAAGGGGCCACGCGCCAATGCGCCCGAGCAGGCGCTGGCAGGGTTTCTCCGCTCGACTGGCCTTACGCGCGAGCAGCTGATCGAGCGTGACGGCGTGTTGTTTGCAGTGATTGACAAGCCCGGTCGCTCGACGGCAGACGTCCTGGCCGACGCGATCCCGACGATCATCCGCACTTTCCCCTGGCCCAAATCAATGCGCTGGGGCGATGCGTCGCTCAGCACCGAAAGCCTGCGCTGGGTCCGCCCGTTGCAGGGGATTGTGGCGCTGTTCGGCGAGCATATCGTCGAATGCGAAGTCGACGGCATTGTCAGTGGCGCGGCGACGATGGGGCATCGTTTTCATCATAGCGGCCCCGTTACCGTCGCCAGCGCCGCCACCTATGTCGAAAAGCTCCGCGCTGCGCACGTGATCGTCCATCTCTCCGAACGCCGCAAATTGATCGAGGAAGGCGCGGCCAAGGCAGCGGCCGCGGCGGGGCTGACGGTTATTCCGGATGAGGGGCTGGTGCTTGAAAATGCTGGCCTCACTGAATGGCCGGCGCCGCTGCTGGGGCGGTTCGATCCTGCGTTCCTCCAGGTGCCGCGCGAAGTCATCCAGCTGACGATGCGCACGAACCAGAAATATTTCGCGTGTGCCGATGTGGACGGGCGGTTGGCGAATGCGTTTGTGTGCACGGCAAACATCGACGCGAGCGATGGCGGCGTTGCGGTGATCGCGGGCAATGAGAAAGTGCTTTCTGCGCGGTTGAGCGATGCGAAGTTCTTTTGGGAACAGGACTTGAAGATTCGGCTTGAGGATCAGGCTGTCAAACTCAAGGACATTGTTTTCCATGAAAAGCTGGGCACCGTGGCCGACAAGGTCGAGCGCGTGGCGAAGCTGGCGCGGTGGTTGTGTGAGGAGGGGATCGTCACAAACCGCCTCCCCGAGCGAAGCCGAGGGGCACTGCCGAGCGAAGCCGAGGCTCTCGACGATGACAGCGCTGTTCTCGGCTCCGCTCGAACGGGCCCCTCGGCTTCGCTCGGGGATACGGAATTGGCGGACATGGCCGAAGCCGCCGCCCGCCTCTGCAAAGCCGATCTCGTCACCGGCATGGTCGGCGAATTTCCCGAACTGCAGGGCATCATGGGCGGCTACTACGCCCGTGCGCAGGGGTATCCAGACGCGGTGGCTGACGCGATCCGCGATCATTACAAGCCGGTCGGGCAGGGCGATGATGTGCCGACCGCGCCGGTGACGGTGGCGGTGAGTTTGGCGGATAAGCTGGATACGCTTGTTTGCTTCTTTGCATTCCGAGAATTGCCGTCTGGGTCGCGAGATCCGTATGCCCTCAGGCGAACGGTTCTTGGGGTAATAGCAATCGTTCTAGAGAATCGTTTGCGCCTTCCGCTCGCCTCGGTGCTTTCTCGGCACGCAGCCCAGCTTTGGCCGTTAGCTAAACTCCATGCTGGCCATTCGGAGGCAACGCTAAGGGCCATCGCTGACCATCACAAAATTGAGCGCAACCAGCTCGTGGTAACTGCTACTACGACGGGTGAGCAGTTTACTGTCAGTCATGGCAGCTGGTCGAATATTATTGCAGGGAGCTATCAGGTTTTTGCGTTCTGGGCTCCCGCAATTCTGTCCGAATTTGAGCAGGGTGGGGCGCGATCGCTGATAGACTTCTTCGCCGAACGCCTCAAAGTCCAGCAGCGTGAAGCGGGCGTTCGCCACGACCTGATCGATGCGGTGTTCGCGCTCGGGGGCGAGGACGATCTCGTCCGCCTCCTCGCGCGGGTTAAGGCGTTGCAGGGGTTTGTCGGGACGGATGAGGGGCGGAACCTGCTTGCTGGATACAAGCGGGCGGCGAATATATTGAAGAAGGAAGTGCCCACCCAAGATCGTCAGCCCGCACATGATGCGGGCCTTGGCTCTTCTTCGGCGAACGCTGGCAAAGATGGCCAAACCCCGGATCAAGTCCGGGGTGACGTGGAGATGGCGCTGGTCGATGCGCTCGACACTGCCGAGCCGCTTGCCGCTGCCGCCATCGAACGCGAAGATTTCGAGGCCGCCATGTCCGCGCTGGCGTCACTCCGCGCCCCGATTGATGCGTTTTTCGAAGGGGTAATGGTCAACGATCCCGACCCCGCCGTACGCGCGTTCCGCCTCGGCCTGCTCGCAAGGTTCCGCGATGCGGTTCACACTGTTGCCGACTTTTCCAAGATCGAGGGTTGAATGACCAATTACGTCTATCGTTTCGGCGGCGGTGTTTCCGAAGGGGGGCAGGACAAGACGCTGCTCGGCGGCAAGGGCGCGAATCTGGATGGCATGGCGTCCATCGGGCTGCCGGTGCCGCCGGGTTTCACGATCAGCACGCCGATGTGCGCGCGTTATTATGAAGAAGGGGAGGCTTTCCCCGTCGAACTCAACCCGCAGGTTGCTGCCGGGATTGCGCATATCGAAGCGGTAACGGGCAAGCGTTTCGGTGACGCGGCGGACCCCCTCCTCGTTTCGGTGCGCAGCGGCGCGCGCGTTTCGATGCCCGGCATGATGGACACTGTGCTGAACCTCGGCCTTAACGATGAAACTGTCGTGGGCCTCGCGACCGCCTCGGGCGACGAGCGCTTTGCATGGGACAGCTATCGTCGCTTTATCCAGATGTATGCCGATGTCGTCCTCGGCCTTGATCATGGCGCGTTCGAGGAAGCGCTGGAGATTGCCAAGGAGGATCAGGGGTTCAGCCTCGACACCGAACTGACCGCCAAGGATTTGCAGAAGCTGGTCGCCGAATATCAGCGCCTTGTCGCCGAATTGTGGGGCAAGCCGTTTCCGCAGGATGTTCATGACCAGTTGTGGGGTGCCGTCGGCGCGGTGTTCGGATCGTGGCAATCCGAGCGCGCGAAAGTCTATCGGCGAATCAATTCGATTCCCCACGACTGGGGCACGGCCGTCAATGTTCAGGCGATGGTCTTCGGCAACATGGGCGACACCTCGGCAACCGGCGTGGCGTTCACGCGCGACCCGGCCAATGGAGAACGCGCTTATTATGGCGAATATCTGATCAATGCGCAGGGCGAGGACGTGGTCGCGGGCATCCGCACGCCGCAATATCTGACGACGGCCGCGCGCGAACGGGCGAAGGCCAAGCCGCTGTCGATGCAGGAGTCGATGCCGCAAGTTTATGGCGAACTCGCGCGCGTGTTCGACCTGCTCGAAACGCATTATCGCGACATGCAGGACATCGAATTCACCGTGGAGCGCGGCACGCTGTGGATGCTCCAGACGCGCTCGGGCAAGCGGACGGCGAAGGCGGCGTTGAAGATTGCGGTCGATATGGCTGAAGAAGGGCTCATCACGCGCGACGAAGCGATTTGTCGGGTTGATCCGTCAGCGCTCGATCAGTTGCTGCACCCGACGCTTGATCCGCTGGCGAAGCGTGAC
>JANOZQ010000533.1:0-1977 GCA_031429555.1 Sphingomonas sp.
CAAATCGACCTTGTTCAAGCTGATCACGGGGCAGGAAAAGCCCGACAGCGGCAGCATCAAGATCGGGACAACGGTAAAACTCGGCTTCGTCGACCAGTCGCGCGACGACCTCGACCCCAATCACAATGTCTGGGAAGAAGTCTCGGGCGGCAACGACCGCTTTTATTTCGGCAAGCATGAAGTGAACACACGGGCCTATGTTGGCGCATTCAACTTCAAGGGCACCGACCAGCAAAAGAAAGTCGGCCAGCTGTCGGGCGGCGAACGCAATCGCGTCCACATGGCCAAAATGCTCGCGGCGGGGGGCAATGTGCTGCTGCTCGACGAACCGACCAACGATTTGGATGTGGAGACGTTGCGGGCATTGGAAGAAGCATTGGAGAGTTTTGCCGGCTGTGCGGTGGTGATCAGCCACGACCGCTTTTTCCTGGATCGGCTGGCGACGCATATCCTCGCGTTCGAGGGGGACTCGCATGTCGAATGGTTCGAGGGGAATTTCGAATCCTATGAGGAAGACAAGCGGCGGCGACTGGGCGATGCGGCGGATCGGCCGACGCGGTTGGCTTATAAGAAGTTGACGCGGTAGGCGTATTAACGCGGCACCATATAATAGGCCGTGTAGTCCCCGAACCGCTTTACTTCCCCCACGCGATACGCCGTCTGGAACATCTTTGGCCAGACGCCGAACCCGTCGTTTTCCACCACGAGCCACCCGGGCTTTTTATAAACTGCCGCACTCTGCGCGATGTAATGTTCGATCATCGGGCGGGGCAACGGCGAAAAATTGATCACGCTGTTGACGCTGGTCCAGTTTGTGCCGGGGCTGTCTGCAGGCATGTCGCCGTGTCGGTCGATGAAGACCACTGATCGGTCGGTTCGGTTCCGAAGATCGCTGAGAGCAACAATCGCGTCGTGGTCGAGAAGCGGATGTCGGTGAGCGAGGTCCGGTGTGAAACGGGCAATCACGGGTCCAATGCCGATCTGGGCCGTCGTGCCGTCGCGACGCGCTTCGTCCCACGACATTGTGCCAAAAGTCGCTGTGCCTGCAACGATGGCGGCCATCATAATTGTCACAAATCCGGCAACGAATTTAGTAAACATATGTTCGGCTGACTGGATCACGGCATAGGCCGCGAGCAGCGCCAGAATAATGAACGGAAACAGGTTCAGGATGTTGTTGTCGTGGCTACGGCTGAGATAATAGGTCCCTGCGGCAAGCAGGCCGAGAACTGTCGCATAGAGCATCCTGATTTGGGCGTTCAAATGGTTCGGCGCCATTGCAATCGCCGCAAGCAAGATGGCAACCAGTGCAATCCAGATTGGGCCCGTCAAGTTGGCTGGCAGCGCGCCCGGCGGATTGTTGATATACGCCAGCAATGACTCGACAGGCAGCCAGATACCGTAGCTGGCCCGGAACAGGATGAAGGCCGTTGTAACGGCTGCGGTTAATGCAATCACGCCGGTCAAGGCGCCCTTGACCAAGGCAACGACCGGTCGTTCCAGTGCACCGCCATTGCGGAGCGCGAGATACGGCCACCAGATCAACGTGCCGAAAAAGGCGGTTTCGGGCGACCAGAGGACGTCGACGAACCAGATACAATGGCCAACGGCATCGCGGCGCTTTTGTGATTGTTCGGCGTAGAGGATGTGAAACAGGAGCAAGCTGATCGTCAGAAAGCGAAGGCCACCGACGGAAGGGGTCATCGCCGGGCCGACAACGTCAGCAGGATAGCCTGTCCATAACAGCGACGCGCAGAACATCGCAGCGATGCTCAGAATGCGCATGCCACGAGCCATCTGTGCGGTCAGGAGAAGGGCACAGCCCGCAAGCGATGCAAAGTACAGGGCGTTGGCGACGACCGTCACCTGATAAAGTCCCTGCCAGCAATTCTGGCCACAAGCTGCGGCCAGAAGCAGTGTTGGCCCCATGCCATATTGCACAGGAAAATCCCGAAACGGTGTGCCGCCCGCAAGCAG
>JANOZQ010000534.1:0-1627 GCA_031429555.1 Sphingomonas sp.
CTGGCGCAGGGCGGCGCTGCGCTGGGTTTGCCCGTCGACCAAGCCGCACGGCTGGCGCTGGCCACCGTCGAGGGCGCCGGATTGCTTGCAGCAGGTAGCAATGTGTCGCCTAGCGAGCTTGCAAACCGTGTTGCGAGCAAAGGCGGATCGACGCGCGAAGGGCTTGATGTGTTCGATGCCGACGGAGCGCTGGTTCAGCTTGCCACGGCCGCGTTGAAAGCGGCCGAGGTGCGCAACCGCGAATTGGCAGACCTCACGTGTTCCGGCTGAGGTCGATTGCCAGTGCGCGGTCTTCGGGGGGGATCAGCCCTTCGAGGACATGCCAGAACCCCGTGACCGACGCCTGTCCGGCATGGCTGTAGGCCGCACCCAGCCGCTCGCGGAAAGTGTCAAACAATTCGGCTTCCAGCACCGCGCCCGTCGCTGTCAGTCGCAGCAGCTTCTGGCGTCGGTCAAACGGCCCTGCGCGTGTTTCGACCAGTCCCCGCTTTGTCAGATCGGTCAGCACGCGGCCCAGCGATTGTTTGGTGATTGCCAGCAGCCGAAGCAGCGCACTGACGGTCAGGTCCGGCTGGCGCGCGATGAAATAGAGCGCACGGTGGTGCGCACGGCCCATGCCCTGCGCGGCGAGCAGTTCATCCACGCTGCGCGTCAGATGATTGTACCCGAAGTAAAGCAGTTCGACACCGCGCCGGATTTCACCTTCGCGCAGAAAAAGTGGCGATGCAGCAGGAGTTTGGACAGCCATATTGACGTATTTTGCGGCATTGCCTAACCAAAGGCAATGAAATTCAGTTTCGATCCGAACCCCGCGCCTGTCGCTGTCAACGAGCGCGCCGCGCTGCTTGCCAATCCCGGCTTTGGCCGCGTGTTCACCGATCATATGGCGCTGATCCGTTACAATGAATCAGACGGCTGGCATGACGCCCAGATAACGGCGCGGAAACCGCTTGTGCTCGATCCCGCCACTGCTGTGCTGCATTATGCGCAGGAAATATTCGAGGGGATGAAGGCCTATAAGCTCGCTGATGGCGGTATGGCGCTGTTCCGCCCGGATGCCAATGCGGCCCGTTTCCGCGCTTCGGCACAGCGGATGGCGATGGCCGAACTGCCCGAGGACATGTTTATCGAATCGGTAAAAGCACTGGTCCGTGCCGACCGCGACTGGTTTCCCGATGTCGAGGGCGGATCAATTTACCTCCGCCCGTTCATGATCGCGAGCGAAGTGTTTCTGGGCGTCAAACCATCCGCCGAATATCTTTACCTCGTCATTGCCTCGCCGGTCGGTGCCTATTTCAAGGGCGACGCTCCTGCCATTTCGTTATGGGTATCGCAGGATTACACGCGCGCGGCGCCGGGCGGCACAGGTGCTGCCAAATGCGGCGGCAATTATGCAACAAGCCTCGTGGCCCAAGCGCAGGCCATCAAAATGGGCTATGATCAAGTCGTCTATCTCGATGTGGTCGAACGCCGCTGGGTCGAGGAACTGGGCGGCATGAACCTGTTCTTTGTATTCGAAGACGGCTCGCTGCAAACGCCGCCGCTGACGGGCACGATCCTGCCTGGCATTACGCGCGATGCGCTGCTCACGCTGGCGCGCGACGAGGGATTGACGGTGCGCGAGGAA
>JANOZQ010000535.1:0-2138 GCA_031429555.1 Sphingomonas sp.
ACTTGACCGTTGTTCCACCAAAGAACGCCGCATCGACGCCGGCATTGTCAAATCCCGACATCGGCCCGGTATCCAGCCCCAGTGCGCGCGCCGCCATGATGAAATACGCACCCTGCAATGAAGAATTGCGCATTGCGGTCGCGTCGATCATCGGCTGATTGCCGACAAACCAGCTCCGCGCATCGGCGGGGGGGAATAGTTCGGGCAACTGCTCATAAAATTCCATGTCCATCCCGATGATCACGGTGACGGGCGCTTTGCGGATTTTGTCCTGATTGTTGGCAGTCGAAAGCGCTGCCAGCTTTTCCTTCGCCTCGGCACTTTCAACCCAAACCAGCCGCGCAGGCAGGCAGTTGGCCGACGTCGGGCCCCATTTCATGACGTCCCAGATCGCATCCATCTGGGCGCGCGTCACCGGTCCATCGGTGTAGCCATTATAACTGCGCGCCTCGCGAAACAGCTGGTCAATCGCGGCATCGTTGATCGGAGATTTCATGGGGCTATCCTTAAACGGCAAGAACTTCGGTCACTTCGGGAACATAGTGCTTGAGCAGCGACTCAATGCCGCCTTTCAGCGTCGCGGTCGAAGACGGACACCCGGCGCAGGCCCCCTGCATTTTCAGGAAGACCGTGCCTTTGTTGAAACCCTGATAGATAATATCGCCGCCATCATTCGCGACGGCCGGGCGCACGCGGGTTTCGATCAAATCTTTGATCTGGTCGATAATATCGGCATCCGCTGGATCATCATTGAATGCACGTTCGGGCGCAACCGCAATCCCCGCTGCCGACGCCGGTTTGAACAACGGCATGCCGCCACTGAAATGATCAAGCATGACCGACAGCACATCGGGCTTCACATCGGTCCAGTTGCTGCCGGGTCCGACAGTGACCGACACGAAATCATAACCGAAGAAAACGCCTTCGACGTCACCGAGCGTGAACAAGGCTTCGGCCAGCGGCGACGCCTCGGCTTCCTCGGGCGTGGCAAAGTCGCGCGTGCCCATGTCCATGACTTTTTGCCCCGGCATAAATTTTAATGTCGAGGGATTCGGCGTGGTTTCGGTTTCGATCAGCATGAGTCGCATGTGGGGCGTGGGGCTGCACTGGTCAACTGCCGGACGGTCTGCCATCTTCCGGCCATGATCAAAAACGCCGCACTCCTCGCCGCCCTCCTCCTCGCCACTCCCGCCCTCGCCGATGGCTGGGTCGATAATGTCAGTGGCATCACGCTGGACGCCACGGGCAAGGTCGTCCGCTTCACCGGCTTGACGATCACAATTGATGGCAAAATCGGCAAACTCCTCCAGCGCGGCGACAAAGTAACCAAGCCCGACTGGAAATTCGACGGCAAGGGGCGGACGCTTCTCCCCGGTCTGATCGACGCACATGGCCATGTCATGGGGCTTGGATACAGCGCGTTGACGCTCGACCTGTCGGAAACGACCAGCCTCGCCGATGCCAAGGCCAGGATCGCTGCCTATGCGGCCGCCTATCCCGATCGCCGCTGGATCATCGGGCGCGGCTGGAACCAAGAGAAATGGGGCCTCGGCCGCTTTCCGACTGCTGCTGATCTCGACGGGCTGACAGACCGCCCGATCTGGCTTGAGCGCGTCGATGGCCATGCGGGCTGGGCCAATGTTGCCGCAATGAAGGCGGCGGGCGTCACTGCCGCGACCAAGGCACCGCCCGGCGGCAGCATCGAGAACGGCGTCTTCGTCGATGCGGCACAGCAATTGATCGACAAGGCTGTCCCCGCGCCTTTGTCGAAAGACAATGATCTCGCCTTCCTCAAAGCGCAGGAAATCCTGAAAGAATTCGGCATCACCGCCATCGCCGACATGGGCACGAGCGTGGCCGACTGGAACACCTATCGCCGCGCAGGTGACGGGGGGCGGCTCCAAATCCGTATCTTCAGCTACTCTGCCAGCATCGAACCGATGCTTAGCATCGCGGGCGGCGAACCGACGCCGTGGCTCTATGGTGATCGCCTCCGCATGGGTGGCGTCAAGCTCTATACAGACGGCGCGCTTGGCTCGCGCGGGGCGTGCCTCAAAAAACCCTATGCAGATGCACCAACGCAGACCGGCCTGTGCTTTCTCGATGACGCAAAGCTGCGCAACCTGATGACGCGCGCG
>JANOZQ010000536.1:0-12099 GCA_031429555.1 Sphingomonas sp.
CGAAATCAGTATCCCCCGTGTGGTGCCGCCCGAACAGGCGTCACTCGCGGCGCTGCTCCAGTTTGAAGCCGAAGTCCGCCGCCAGCCGACCGAAGCCGAGCTGGTCTATCATGTGGCAAACGAAAGCCGCCGCATCGTCAACTATGACCAGATGTTCGTCCTGCGCCATGCGCGGATCGGCGATGGTTATCATGTGATTGCCGCATCAAGCATCGCGGTGGTTGATCGCAGTGCGCCGCTGGTTTCATTTATTGAAGCGAGCGTATCGGCGATGGACGTATCCGGTCCGACGGCGTTTGACGCGGCGGCCTACGCGAAGCCTGGCGATGATGCGCTCGACGATTATCCGTTTCATGCGTGGCATTGGCAGCCGATGCGCGATGCCGATCGCGTTGTGTTTGCGGGCCTTCTGATCGCGCGTACCGAACCCTTGCGCGAAGGGGAGGCATTTCGTGTTTCGCGGATTGCCGAAACCGTTGAACATGGCTGGCGTGCGCTGAGCGGTGGCAAACCGGTTAAGCGTGTCCGGGAATTCGGCAAGCGCGAGCGGCGCGGGATTGCGATCGTACTGGGTATCATTGCGCTGCTGCCGGTGCGTATGACGGCATTGGCCCCGGTCGAAGTTGTCGCGGCGCGCCCGTTTGTCATTGCGGCGCCCTTTGCCGGTGTGGTCCAGCGCCTTGAAACTCCGCCGAACAGTTTTGTCCGTAAAGGGGCGCCGCTGGTGCAATTCGAGGATACCAAATTGCGCAACGAATTTGGCATCGCGACCGAGAAGCTTGCTGTCGCGCGGGCGCGGGTCGAGCGTGCTTCGACGGCAGTATTCGGGGCCGCCGAGGAATCGCGCGAAATTTCGATCACGCGCGCCGAATATGAACTGGCGCAAGCCGAACATGCCTACGCGACCGACATGATGACCAAATCGCGGATCAATGCGCCGCGCGACGGGATGGCGATCTATACCGACCGCCGCGAATGGGAAGGGCGCGCGGTCAACACCGGCGAAGCAATTATGCAAGTCGCCGATCCGCGCGATGTTTCGTTGCGCATTGACCTGCCCGCGCATGAACAGATGGCACTCGAAGCGGGCGCGCCCGTCAGGATCTGGCTCGACAGTCAGCCGTTGTGGGCGCTGGATGCGAAACTGGAACGCGCCAGTTTTCAGGCGCGGATGACGCCCGAAAATGTGCTGGCGTTCGCGCTGACTGCCAAGCCAATTGCGAGCAATCCGCGGATCGGATCGCGTGGCACGGCGCGGATCTATGGCCGGTGGGTGCCGCTGGCTTATTCGATGCTGAAGCGCCCGATTTCGAGCGCACGGCAATATCTCGGCTTCTGATGCGATGGCATCGGCTACTCCTGCTGAAGACATAACGCTTCCCGGATTGCGGCAGGAACTTCGCATCGAACGCGGCGCACCGCTGGTTACGGGGGCACCGAGCTGGACATTGTTCGATCCCGTCCGGCACATGTTTTACCAACTGGGCAAACTCGAGTTCCGCATTTTTGCCTTGTGGCAGTCGGGGTCTCTCAACCATATCCGGGCGGGACTAGCGGCCGATGGAGTGGCGGCCAAAGACGCCGATCAAGCCATTGGTCGCGTCCTCGATTTCTCGTTTCAGAACAGTCTGACCCTGACGCCCAATGGCCCGACGGTCGAACAGTTTAACGCACAGCGAAAGCTCCGCCAGCGCGAATGGTGGAAATGGCTGGTCGACAATTATCTGTTCATCCGCATTCCGATTGTGAAGCCCACGGCGTTTCTGCAACGCACGATGCCACTTGTCGCGCCGTTGTGGTCACGGACCAGCCTCATGTTTTTCGTCGGCATGGCGCTGCTCGGTTTCGTTCTCGTCGCGCGGCAATGGGACGCATTTGTCGCGTCGTTCCTCTACTTCTTTAATTGGCAGGGGCTGATTGCCTACGGCATTGCGCTCGGCGGGGTGAAAATCATCCACGAGCTTGGGCATGCCTATACCGCGACGCGATATGGCGTCCGCGTGCCGACCATGGGGATCAGCCTGCTGATCATGATGCCAGTGCTTTACACAGACACAACGGGCGCATGGCGGCTGACATCGCGCAAGCAGCGGATGATGATCGATTGTGCGGGTGTCGGTGCCGAACTGATGGTTGCGTCGGTCTGTACATTGCTGTGGAGTTTCGTGCCCGATGGGTCGCTGCGCAGCGGGCTGTTTGTGCTTGCAACAAGTAGCTGGATTGCGAGTCTGGCGATCAATCTTAGCCCGTTCATGCGTTATGACGGCTATTATGTCCTGTCCGATGCGCTGGGCGTGCCGAACCTGCAGCCGCGCAGTTTTGCGCTTGCGCGGTGGTGGTTGCGCGAAATGCTTTTCGATCTGGGCGAAGCGCCGCCCGAGTATTTTCCGAAACGGCTCGAAACGGGCCTGATCGCCTTTGCGTTCCTGACGTGGGTGTATCGCCTGATCCTGTTCGTCGGGATCGCCATTCTGGTTTATCATATGTTTTTCAAGGCACTGGGGATCATCCTTTTTGTCGTAGAAATGGTGGTGTTTGTGGGACGTCCTATATTCAACGAAATCTCTGCGTGGTGGACAAGGCGAGAGGGGATAGTCGCGAACAAGCGAGGGCGGATTTTTGGCTTTGCGCTGGTCGCACTGGCGGTTCTGGCGATCCTGCCGCTTGACCGCAGTGTGTCGGCTCCTGCCGTTCTGTCGCCAATCGGGGACGCACCTCTGGTGTCGGGCGATCCGGCGCAAATTGCCAAAATCCATGTCCGCAATGGTGACAATGTCGCAGCCGACGCACCCATCATGACGTTGCTGTCGCCCGAACTTGACCGCGAAGCCGCTTTGCACCGTGTCGAAATCGCGCGGTTGTCGGCACAGATGGACCGGGCAATGTCCGATGCCGAGGATATGTCGAACCGCGCAGTGCTCGAGCGCCAGTTGCAGGGCGCGCGTCAGGCATTGGCGGGAGCGGAAGAACGAAAAGCAAAGCTCGTTATTCGCGCGCCAATTGCAGGTAAAGTCGTTGATATTGGATCGGATATGCACGTCGGGCGCTGGTTGGGCGGGGCCGAAATCGCCGCACGGATTGTGACGCCGGGGCAGTATGATGTGCAGGCTTATGCCGCGCAGGACGAAATCTGGCGCTTGGAAAACGGCGCTTCGGCGAAGTTCGTGCCCGATGATCCGGCGCAAGAATCGCGTGCGGCCAAACTGGTCGAGACAGCAAACAGCGCGGCGCAGCGGATTGATCTGCCCGTGCTGGCGTCAATAAATGGCGGGCCGATTGCAGTGGCGTCAAATGCTGACGAAAAATTGAAACCGCTAAGTCCGGTTTCGCGCTTGCGCTTGATTGCCGTGCGAGACGATGGCGGCTGGGCGGCTGTTCAGGCGGTGCCGGGGCGTGTTATTATCGATGCTGAGGGACAAAGTTTATTGTCGCGCGCGACTAAATGGGCCGGGAGCATTGTGGCGCGAGAGTGGTCGATAACAAACTAGGCCGCGTCGACAAAAGGCTGCAACCATGGTCGTGCGGCGGCGAGGTTGAAGAAGCTAGGAACGAGAGTGCGGTCTTGTCGTAGCGGGTGGCGATGGGTCGCTGTTGCTTGAGCTTGCCGAACATGCGCTCGATGCGAATACGATCCTTGTAGCGCCTATAATCCGGGTACTAAGTAGCTTTGCGGTTCAAGCGCGACGGAATGACGGGCAGGACGCCACGCATCAGAAGGTTCTGGCGGAAGGCATTGCCGTCATAGCCTTTGTCGGCCAACGGCGCCTTTGGCGTTGCAACCGGGATCGACATCAGGGCGTCGGCAGCGGCTTAATCCGATGCCTCGCCGCCGGTCGGGACGAAGCCGAGAGGGAGGCCGCCATGGTTGTCTCTGGCGTGGACTTTGCTCGTAAAGCAGCCGCGTGATCGACCAAAAGCGTTTGCACAAGCCCACCTTTTTCGCCCGCTGCCCATACGTGGCCGCGAGCGGTGGTGCTGTCGATCATGTCCTGCCAGTCGTCGGTGAGGTCTAGATCGACCAGCGTTTGCAGCAGCGCATGCTACACGGGGTCTGAGGCGCAACGGAACAAAAAACATGGAGTACGGCCAACAAAGCCGCCGTTCCTTAAGGCGATCGCGGCGCTAAAAACCCAACATTTGTTCAGGCGCAGCAGAGCGATTTGAAGTGCCAACAAGGAGGGCCGCTCGACGATATCGCCACTAGAAGATCCAAGCTGAAAAATCACCATTAACTTATATGCAAGACGCGCATATCTAATGCGTAAGACGGATATAAGGGTAATTGGCTATGCCGCAGGCGGTCGAGAAAGATGCCCCTCAAGGCGAATTCGACCACCCGCATCCTGCGGTCGCGGTTGACCTCGTCCTGATGTCGATCGTTGATGGCGCGCCGGCGATTCTGCTGATGCGCCGCGATGGCGATTTTGCTGGCGCGCCCTGGGCATTGCCCGGCGGTTTCGTTCACATCGACGAGGCGGTCGATGCGACGGCCGAACGCATCCTTCGTGAAAAGGCAAACATGTTTGGTGCTTATATCGAGCAACTCTACACGTTCGGAAGCGTTGATCGCGATCCACGCTTGCGCGTCATTACCGTCGCATATTTCAGCCTGTTGCCGGCCGAGCGATTTGCGCCTGCGTTGAAGGGTCGTGGTGACCTGACGCTGGCACGTGTCAATGTTCCCTGGAAGGGGGAAACCGGTGGCTCGATCATGGTGGCCGGTCCCGATGGCGACATGGCGCTTGCATTTGATCATGCCGACATCCTGGCGACGGCTATTTTACGACTGCGGGGCAAGTTGGATTATTCGCCGGTCGGCTTCGCGCTTCTTCCAGAGCTGTTCACGCTACGCCAGCTTCAGGATGTCCACGAGGCCATCCTTGGGGTGAAGCTCAACAAGCCCGCATTCCGGCGACGCATGCTCGATCGCGGTTGGCTTGAGGCAACCGGGCTGCGCGAGACCGGCTCGTCATACCGACCTGCCGAACTCTTCCGTTACAAATCCAACTGAAAGCAAAGGACATCATCATGGCTCAAGTTCGCAACCTAGCATTTCTGGCACAACTTCGCAGCGATGCCAGCAATCATGTTATCCGCTATCGCAAAGGGCAAGTGCGCCCAAGCGGCCGTGGTCTCGTTTTCTGGTTTCGCCCTGAAACCGCTAGCATCGCCGAGATCCCGATGGACGACCGCGAGACGACAATGTTCGTGACGGGTCGCAGCCAGGATTTTCAGCAAGTCGCCGTGCAAGGCATGCTGACATGGCACGTGGTCGATCCAGAACTGCTCGCCCAGCGCGTCGACTTCAGTATCGGTCTGTTCAGCGGAAAGCTG
Organism: Sphingomonas sp.; assembly: GCA_031429555.1. Taxonomy (GTDB): domain Bacteria; phylum Pseudomonadota; class Alphaproteobacteria; order Sphingomonadales; family Sphingomonadaceae; genus Sphingomonas_O. The sequence goes on from JANOZQ010000536.1 coordinate 5,335, forward strand.
CAGGGCGAACCGATCGAGCGCATCGAAACCCGGCTTGCCGGACTCGTCAATCAAGCAGCGCTGCAATATCTGGCCGAAGCGCCGGTGCGTGCCTTGTTGGACGTCGGTATTGAACCGCTCCGTCAACGCCTTGAGGCGGTACTTGCCGCTGCAACGAGCCTAACTGAAATCGGTATTGCTGTTGTTGCCGTTCGCGTGACCAGTCTGGCACCGACCAGCGAACTCGAACGCGCGCTGCAGACACCAACCTTCGAAGCGCTGCAGCAAAAGGCGGATGAGGCCATGTTCGAACGTCGCGCGTTAGCCGTTGAGAAAGAGCGCGCGATTGCCGAAAATGAGCTGGCGACCAAAACCGAACTGGCGCGCCGCGAAAAGACGCTGATCACTGAAGAAGCCGAAAACGCCCGCAATCGGGCGACAGGTCTGGCGGATGCACAGCAAATCGAAGCTGACGCGGAAGCCGGTCGCATTCGTGTCATTGGTGCTGCGAAAGCAGAAGCTGATGGAGCTCAAATCGCGATTTATCGTGATCTGCCGCCAGCGGTGCTGATGGGGCTTGCAGCGCGCGAATTGGCAGGCAAGCTCGACACCATAGAGCACTTAAATGTGACGCCTGACCTGCTGGCAAGCGTAATGAGCGCATTTCGCACGAATCCATCTGCACTCGTCGACGCAAGCTAGGTATACCAACATGTCCGCTACCACGCCTCGCGCTGTCTTTGTCACTCGCGAAACCGATTATGAACTCCTGATCGCGCGTCATGCGACACGCGATCAGGCGCGGTTCTTTCTCGAAACGCGCGGGCAGAAAATTGAAGACGTGGAGGCCCGCCACGCGCAGTTCGGCGATACGCTTCGGCGAGCGCGGTCATCAATATCAACGGATTGGCGTCAGACGCTGGTCAAGCGCGCAGACTTTGACCGGTTCCTGTTTGCGCCCGAAGATATGGTGATCGCCGTGGGTCAGGACGGGCTGGTTGCCAATGTTGCAAAATATCTGAACGGCCAGCCGGTTCTAGGTATCAACCCGGCCCCGGACCAATATGATGGCGTGCTCGTCCGGCTGAACGTGGCCGCTTTGGGCAAGGCGTCTAACGCAGTGCTGCATAGCGATGCGGCCATCGAACACCGCACAATGGTGCAAGCTACGACCGATTCCGGTGAACGGCTGCTTGCGCTCAATGAAATCTTTGTCGGGCACCGCAGCCACCAATCGGCGCGCTACACCATTGCCGACGGTGCTGAGCACGAGGACCATTCTTCGATCGGACTGATTGTAGCATCAGGCACTGGAGCCACGGGATGGGCGCGTTCGATCATGGAAGCAACCGGTACTCATTTTGAACTGGATCCACAGGAACGAGCGATTGCCTATTTTGTGCGGGAGCCGTTTCCCAGCGTGGCGACTGGCACGGCGCTTCGCGCAGGTAAGCTGACTGCAAGCGCTCTCGCCGTTACCTCACGAATGAATGATGGTGGGACGATTTTTGCCGACGGCATGGAGAGGGATTTTCTGCGCTTCGACTGGGGACAGCGCATTTCAATTGCTCCCGCGGACCGGTCGCTGCGTTTGGTCGTAGGCTAGGTCAGCCGCCGATGGGCATGTAAGCAAGACGGTTCCCGCCAACAATGCAGCCAGTCGGAGACAGGTAGGTTGATCGTGGAAGCGGTCGTTCATTCAAGTCAACGGTATCGGCCAATCAGCTATGAACCGCCGATTGCCGTTTCGATTACAAAATGTTGGACGCGGATGCTTGGCCGGTGCGGGACCATTCGGTTTTGACGCCAGCCAAACGCTGCCGCAGAATCCGCTTCAATCAGAGTCAATTTTCTCCCGTCGCAGTGATTTTACGCATTTGGTTTCGGCGGCCATAGCTTCAATGCCGTGTGCAGCCGAACCACAAATCGTGCGCTCTGCCGACCTGATACGGTTTGCCAATGTTTTCTGGCCAGCGGGGCGCGAAAGATCGAGGTCTCCGGTCTGGACTACGACAGTCCGAACATCCGACATGATCGACTGCGCCATCGCATTATCGACAGTAAGTAGGAAAAATCCGGTACAGACAACAGACGTGATCAGGAATACGAAATCCCGACCGCTGTCCTTCAATTTTGATCGCAATAGGGGATCGCTGATTAGCATTGTGAAGTACGTGTGCAATGTAACTCTCCGTGTCATGGCCGACGATGCGGCGATGACACGGTTTAGGCGACTGGCTTGTTCGTCGATTGGACGATCGTGCTGCCGGTTGTCGGATACGGCGCTATTGTACCCTCCGCCACCCACCCGGAGTTGCGCCTGCAAGCCGAGCGAAGGTGCGTGTAAAATGGCTTTGGTCAGCGTAGCCACAACTCAATGCAATCTCAGCGAGCGACAATTCACGGTCGGTGAGGAGCTGCTTGGCATGCCCGCATTCACGAAAGCGTGCGCTGCACCTTGCGGCGCGAAGATGGCCGAGCCCGGTCCCGCGTCGATCTGCTCGGTCCCGGTCGTCAGCCGGAACTGCCCAGAGAGTACAATGAATAACTCGTCGGCGTCGTAGTGAAAGTGCATCGGCGCAGCAGCGCCCGGCGCGACGATGTTTTCGAGGAGCGTAAGCCGACCAGCGGTTGCTTCGCTTCCGATGCGAACGCGCATGCGCTCACCGGGCAAAGGTTCGAACCATTCGGAGGTTTCATTGGTGCTGCTGAATACTGGCAGCGCGGCGATATGTGGGCGTGAGGACATTGGGCTTCCTTTCGATGAAGAAGTCCCGATCTACCGCGACGCATTACCGCGCGATTGATGAATGCAGTCGGTTTTAGTCCAAACCTGCCCTTTTCCTAATTTGGTGCGGTGGGCACGGTCATGCGGAATATCATTAGCCAGTTGTAATCGCGTTGGCTGACCCCCTTTTTTTGGCGGGTAAACAGAGTTCGATCTTTACGTTAGCAACGACCGAAAAGTGGCCGATCACGGCTTGTTGTCCGGTATCCAAAAACCGTTTTGTACTTAAATCGCACACCTTCGGCACGGCTGAGATTTTAGCGCGTATAGAGGGATGCCCAATACTCTAGTTTGCGACGGGCTTGCCCCATGAGATTTCAGGTCGCCGAAAACCCATTGCAAACCAGGGCAGGAGCAGGTTGATCATAAATCTCATCGAATGGCCTTTGTAATTCGGCACATTGTCGCTCAATTCTTTTCCGGGGAGGCGGTCACCGGTCATGAGCCGCATCTGGGTTGCCAGCATCTTTTCCTCGAAGCGGTCCCGATACATTGTGAGCCAATGCCCCTTAGAAAAGTCCAGAAACATCGGTGAGTTGCAGCACGTGGACACAACTCTTCTCGTTGGCGAACCCTCGATCAGACGATGCTCCCCAAGCAACTCGGCTCCTCGAATGCATCGTAGGCGGTCTTTCCGCACTAAGATCATCTCCGTCCCGCCGTCTTCGTCAACCAAGTTTTCGGGTCCCTGTAACCGGTCGAACGCACGGCCTGCTTCGCGGCAGCTTGTGCAGTAGCATGCGACGCTGCCGATGGGATTGCCGGTGATCTCCATCGAGACTTTACCGCAGGTACAGGAAGCGTGCGAAATATGAGCAAGGTGACTAGGCATTTGGCATCCACTTTCTGAAATATAAAAAAGCTTAGGCACTTGGCACCCAATTAACATCTTTAAGTGCCTCGACCGCACGAGTTATTTCGTAACCCAATAAAATGCGTTCAGGGCACCACTGCGTAGAAGAGGAACGCCGCAAAAATGCTGAGGTGCACCACACCCTGAAGCACCGTTGTGCGCCCCGTGCCGAGCGTTATTACCGACACGATCAGCGTTAGCGCGAGCAGCACGCTTTCCTTGGGCCCGAGCCCCAGTTGAAGCGGCTGGCCGAGCAAGATTGACACCGCCGCAACGGCCGGGACGGTCAGTCCGATGCTCGCGAGCGCGGAGCCTAGCGCCAGGTTCATGCTGGTTTGCAGGCGATCGAGCTGCGCTGCGCGATAGGCGGCAAGCCCTTCGGGTAACAGCACCAGCGCCGCAATGATGATCCCGACAACTGCTTTTGGAGCGCCAGCCTGGAGCACCAAGCGTTCCAGCGTCGGCGACAACGCCTTGGCGAGCCCCACCACGGCAACAAGCGACACGAGCAGTAACCCAAGGCTGACCAGCGTCGCTTGGTTTGTCGGTGCCGCTGTGTGAGCCTCTTCGTTGCCATGTTCCGGCGGAATGAAATAATCGCGATGGCGGATCGTCTGAACGAACACGAACGCGCCATAGAGCACCAGAGAAATGATACCTGAGAAAATCAATTGCGAGGTATTCAGCATCGCTCCCGGCGCGCTGACCGTGACGTTCGGAACGATCAGCGTCAGCACCGTCAACGCGGCCAGCACTGCCAGGGCAGCAAGCGCGCCCTCGAACTGGAAGCCCTGCACATGATGGCGGACTCCACCTGCGAGCAAACAGAGGCCGACAATGCCGCCGCACGTAATCATTACCGCCGCGAACACAGTGTCGCGCGCAAGACCGGCTTTGTCGGCCCCGCCTTCCAGCATGATCGACACGATAAGGGCGACTTCGATCACCGTCACCGCGACTGCAAGGACCAAAGTTCCGTAAGGCTCACCTACACGGTGAGCGACGACCTCGGCATGATAGACCGCGGCGAACACCACCGCGATGACGATCGCGCCGACCAGTGTCGCGACCACCCCGCCGACGGTGCCCGTCATGGTCGCGATCATCGCGACCATTCCCGCGACTGGCCAGGCCCAAGCCCACAGGGGCACGCGTTTATTGGGGGCAATGCTCATTTGGCCCTGTTAACCGCTTGCGCCGGAAGTTGCGATCCTTGCGGGCCAGCGACACGATGAAAGGCAAAGACGTTGTGGCGCCTTGGCCTATTACCCGAATACGCCAAACAAAGCCGCCATTGGATATCTTGCCCCATCGCATTCAAAGCTGCCAACGCTCAGCGGGCGGTCAAACCGCCAATGCGGACATTGCCTAGTTACGTGAGCGGACAGGTTACACTCGTTATAATAAAGCTTGCGGTTGCGAGACAGCTTGGAAGCGGCCAAGGCTAGCCACAGCCGTCTCGCATCACGATGTCCCAGCTGACTGTCTTTAGCGAACCTCCTCGACGCTCGTCTGCAAATTTTGCGATTAGACGCTCGCGGTTGGCTTGCGCGAACGCGAGGACGCGATCGGTATCGTTCAGCGCCTCACTTTGAAAATACATCTGCGTCACCAGGCGGTTTGCCGGTCCAGTCACCTGGAAATGGATGTGCGGCGCGCGCATGCCCCCTGCTCCATCGTCGCGATAGGGGCCGGGCTTGATCGTTGTGAAACGGTAAGTGCCGTCAGCGTCGCTTTTGAACGCAGCATAGCCCTGGAAATTGGGATCGTGCGCGCCGGCGCTTTTGTCGGAAGGATGGGCATAATGCCCGTTCGCATCAGCCTGCCAGACTTCGAGGTCCACGCCAGGCATTGGCCTGCCCCATTCGTCGAGCACGCGGCCCGCAACGCGAATGATCTGACCAGCGGCGCGTCCGGTATGACTATCGACCGTTGTGAGGTCAATGTCCCGGTCGCGCGGCTTCAGCACGGGATAATAAGGGCCGAGAATTTGGCCCGGAGTGCGGCCGCTGGTCTGTGCGAAAGCAGGAACAATCGGCGCCGCAGCGGCAGCCGACGCACCAAGCACAAAAGATCTGCGATTCATGACGGCTTTGCCTCGCATGTCATTGCCAATGGCTCCAGTTACTTTCTAGCGATGCTATTAGGCCCGTGTGCCACGAACTGCCAGCAACGATGCTCCGCCGGTCAAGCCGTGCTATAGTATCGGGCTTACGGAGGCAGACTCGATGCTCGCTCCTTGGGAAGTCAACCGACGTCAATTCGTCGCAGCAGCGGTCGCGACAAGCGCTGTGCCTGTGCTGGCTGCAGGACGACCTTCGCTCTCTTGGCCCGCCCTGCAAGCGCTGCTAGACAGTTACGCGGCCGACAAGACATTCGCCGGAATTGCGACGGCGATCTCGACCAACGGCGGGCCACCTGCATTCTTGGTTGCTGGCACGCTGGCCTTCGGCACCGCTCCACGCGTCGATCCTGACAGCCTGTTTCGCCTGTATTCGGTGACCAAGCCCGTGACCGGGATCGCGGCGATGCTGCTCGTCGAGGATAGGAAGATCGCACTCGACCAGCCCGTTGCCGAGATCCTGCCCGAACTGCGCAATATGCGCGTGGCAGTTGATCCGGACCGCGGGCTGGATTCGGCCCCGGCCGTGCGAGCGATTACGATGCGGCATTTGCTGACGCACACCTCCGGCCTGTCGAACTGGCAGCCAGTGCTGGGCGATCCACCGCTTACGCGCGCGTATCGCGAGCGCGGGATCACGCCAGGCAGTTTCGTGCGCCAGCCCGGCGAAACATGGTACACCGAACAGGTCGACGGGCTTGCTGCCATGGTCGCGCGGCTTGCAGAGGTTCCCTTGATCGCCGAACCCGGCACCATGTGGCATTATTCGATGGGCCTCGACGTCATGGGTGCGGTGATCGAGCGCGTGACGGGCATGTCGCTGGACCGCTTCATGCGCCTGCGCATCTTTGCGCCGCTCGGCATGCAGTCAACCGGGTTTCAGGTGGGGGCGCGAGACGCGCGGCGGCTGACCACGCTCTATGCAAAGGGGCCGACGGGCCCGGTCGCGGTCGATGCCTCGCACGACAGCGTCTGGTTGAAGCCGCCCCGGCTGCCCGCAGGCGGCGGCGGTCTGGTTAGTTC
>JANOZQ010000537.1:0-4110 GCA_031429555.1 Sphingomonas sp.
AGGGTGCCGTACGGCACACGGAACCGATATCCTTGCGCCGCAATAGTTGCTGACTCCATATCGATACCGACCGCGCGGCTTTGCGAAAAGCGCAGCGCGGATTTCGAGAACATCAATTCCCAGTTGCGATCATCGGTCGTCACAATCGTGCCCGTGCGCAGACGGCGTTTCAGGACTTCCCCGGTTTCGCCCGAAACAGTCTCGGCTGCGCGCGCCAGTGCCTGCTGCACTTCGGCAATCGCGGGCACGGGAATCTCGGGCGGCAGGACATCGTCAAGCACATGGTCGTCGCGCAGATAGGCATGCGCCAGAACATAATCGCCGATCCGCTGGCTCGGGCGCAGGCCGCCGCAATGGCCGATCATCAGCCAAGCCTCGGGCCGCATCACGGCCATATGGTCGGTGATGGTTTTCGCGTTTGACGGGCCGACGCCGATATTGACGAGCGTAATCCCGCTGCCATCCTTGGCGCATAAATGCCATGCGGGCATTTGGTGCCGTCGCCATGCACTGTCGGTAATCGCCGCTTCGGGATCCTGCGTGTCGCGGTTCACGACGACACCGCCTGCGCCCGACAAATGCGTATAGTTGCTGTCGCCCTTCAGCTGCTCGATGGCCCAGCGCGCAAATTCATCGACGTAGCGGTGGTAATTGGTGAACAGGACATATTTCTGGACGTCTTCGGGCGGTGTGCCGGTGTAGTGGCGCAGGCGCGCAAGCGAAAAATCGGTGCGTAGCCCGTCAAAGAGCGCGAGCGGGCGCGGGCCGCCTTCGCCGACATCGAAAATACCGTCGGCAATCTCGTCACCGATGTGCGCGAGTTCGGTGGTCGGGAACCAGCGCGCGAGTTCGGTGGCGCTGATGTCGTCGAGATCCATGTCGGCATCAAGAACATAGGGAAACGGGATTTCCTGCCGCCCTGCACCGACTTCGACGGTTACGTCATAGTCCGCGATCAACAGGTCAAGCTGTTCGGTCAGGTAATCGGCAAACAGGCGCGGTTTGGTGACGCTGGTGACATAATGTCCGGCCTGCGTCAGGCGCCCGAACGAGCGCAGCGGGACCGGGCCATTCTCTTCCCCAGAATATTGCACGCGGATTTCGGGGTAGGCAAAACTGCCGTCGCTGCGTGATTTCGGGTCGGGGCGCGTGCCGTTCAGAACATAGGCTTTGATGGCTTCGCGCAGGCGGATCGTTGCGGCAGTGAAGAGCGTGTCGAGCTGATCGACGAGTTGGCGTCCAGATTGTGCTGTCATCGTCCGCGTCTATCCGCGAACGATGACAGTCGCAAGATTGCTGCGCTTACAGTTGTTCGAGCATATATTCGGCGGCCGAAACGCGGAATTCGCCGCCTTCCTCGACGTTCAGCTGTTCGACGGTACCGTCGTTGACCACCATCGAAAAACGCTGGCCGCGCGTGCCCATGCCGAACTTGCTACCATCCATCGTCAGGCCGAGCGCCGTCACAAACTCGGCATTGCCGTCGGCCAGCATGGTCACCGCAGCGGCGCCACCGGCCTTGCCCCACGCGCCCATGACGAACGCATCGTTGACGGCGGTACAGGCGATCTCGTCGATGCCTGCGGCATGCAGGGCGTCGGCCTTTTCGACAAAGCCGGGCAAATGCTTGGCCGAGCAAGTCGGCGTAAACGCACCGGGGACCGAGAAGAGTGCGACCTTGCGCCCTGCAAAATACTCTTCGGTCGAAACCGGCGCGGGGCCCGTTTCGGTGACTTTGGTCAACATGCCTGCGGGGATTTTGTCGCCAACTGAAATCGTCATGTCTCTGCTCCTGTGAGTCGGGGTTCGACGCTCCTGTCGCGCCTCGGTTCATCGCATGCAAGGCGCGTTAACCGTTTTCATCAAGATTTGAACAATCAAATCCATGCAGCCTGCGTTCACACATCAGCAGGGGGACGTCATGATCCGGACACTCGTCATCGCACTCGCCGCCGCTGCTATCATTGCAGCACCCGCCCATGCCTCCTGCTGGAAAGCGGATCAGGTCGCCGCCGCCAAGGTTCGCGATCTCGAAACCATGCTCATGGTCTCCGCGCTGCGTTGCCGTGCGCAGGGCAATATGCTCGCGCGTTACAACAAGTTTGTCGTGCAGGCGCGCCCGGCACTAACGCAGGTCAATGATGCTTTGCGCACGCATTTTGCTGAAAGCGTGGGCGCAGGGCGTTCCCTGAATGCCTATGACAGCTATGTCACGCGGGTTGCAAACCGTTACGGCGCGGGGGCCGAGGGGCTGAGCTGTAGTGACTTGAGTTCGATCACTGACGCCGCAGTCAGCGAGATACCAAGCTTTCAGGCCTTGGCCGCGCTTGCCGAGCGGGCCGGCGTCCAACCGCTGCTCGAAGGCGGTCAATGCAATGTGAGCTATGCGAGCCGCTAACATATAAAGAAATCTTTATATTTGCTTTTGGGCGTCGGCATCGGTAGGGCGAAAGCAATTCCAACCTGATCCGGAGAAACCCCGTGGCTACCGCTGCTGTGCTGAACAACGCCGATTACGTCATTGCTGACATAGACCTCGCGGGCTTTGGCCGTCGCGAAATCGATATTGCCGAAACCGAAATGCCCGGCCTCATGGCGCTGCGCGATGAATTTGGCGCGTCAAAGCCGTTGAAGGGCGCGCGCATTGTCGGTTCGCTGCACATGACCATCCAGACGGCAGTGCTTATCGAAACGCTGACCGCGCTTGGTGCCGACGTTCGCTGGGCAACGTGCAACATCTTCTCGACGCAGGACCACGCCGCTGCGGCCATCGCCGCGACGGGCGTGCCGGTGTTCGCGGTGAAGGGTGAGAGCCTTGCCGATTACTGGAACTATGTCGGCGATATTTTCAGCTGGGACCGTGCCATCCCCGGTCAGACCGCCAACATCATCCTTGATGACGGCGGCGACGCGACAATGTTTGCACTGTGGGGGGCAAAGCTTGAAGCCGGACACACCATGCCCGAGCCCGAAAATGAAGAAGAAGTCGAAATGCAGCGCGCGCTGAAGGCATATGTTGCCCGGAAGCCTGGCTATCTGACGGACACCGTGGCCGCGCTGAAAGGCGTTTCGGAAGAAACCACCACCGGTGTTCACCGTCTTTACGAAATCGCGAAGAAAGGCGAACTGCCGTTCCCTGCGATCAACGTCAACGACAGCGTCACCAAGTCGAAGTTTGACAATCTTTATGGCTGCAAGGAATCGCTCGTCGACGCGATCCGTCGCGCGACTGACGTCATGCTGGCCGGTAAAGTCGCCTGCGTGGCCGGGTTCGGCGATGTCGGCAAGGGCTCGGCACAGTCGCTGCGCAATGGCGGCGCGCGTGTCATGGTCACCGAAGTCGATCCGATCTGTGCATTGCAAGCGGCAATGGAAGGTTTCGAAGTCGTCACGATGGAAGAAGCTGTTACTCGCGCCGACATTTTCTGCACCGCGACGGGCAATGCCGATGTCATCACCGCCGATCACATGAAAGCGATGAAGCCGATGAGCATCGTCTGCAACATCGGTCACTTCGACAGCGAAATCCAGATTGCGGCACTGTCGAACTACAAGTGGACGGAAGTGAAGCCCGGAACTGACCTCGTCGAATTTCCGGACGGCAAGGCGATTATTGTCCTCGCAAAGGGTCGCCTCGTAAACCTCGGCTGTGCGACCGGCCACCCCAGCTTCGTCATGTCGGCCAGCTTCACCAATCAGGTGCTGGCGCAAATCGAATTGTGGACCAAGGGCGAGAATTACAAGAACGAAGTCTATGTCCTCCCCAAGCACCTCGACGAGAAAGTCGCGATGCTTCACCTCGAAAAGCTTGGCGTGAAACTGACCAAGCTGAGCGAAAAGCAGGCCGGTTACATCGGCGTGCCCACAAGCGGACCGTTCAAGCCCGATCATTATCGCTATTAAGCTCTGATATGGGGGTAGGACGGGAAGTGGCTTCCAATCCTGCCCTCACTCCCTCTAAGGCAGTCGCGATGTCCGACGGCCCGCTCTTATGCTCACATTAACGACGACCCAAGCCACGATTGCGGGGGTCATTCTCGCGATCTGGCTATGCGCTGGCGCTTGGGCCGTCGTGACAGGCTTGCAGATGCGCAAACGCGCCGCGTTTGC
>JANOZQ010000538.1:0-2569 GCA_031429555.1 Sphingomonas sp.
TGCCGTCATAGGACCACTGGGTCGCCGTCATCGTGGCAAGCGATGCGCGCGACAGAAAGCCCTTGCCGTCCTTCAGCAACATCTGTCCGATCTTTGCCAGCCCGCGCGCCGAAATGCGCAAGCCGCCTTGTGGTGAAAAGAGCGCGCCATTGTCGCCGGGGCGATAGCCGCTCAAGTCGCAGCCGGGGCTGTCGGTGAACACTGGGCAGGGCGGTTGTTTGCCCTGCAAGTCATCGCCGCGCACGCTGCCGTCGGCATGATAGAGGACGACGGCGCGGGCGACTTGTGCGTCGCTGCATGTCGGCCAGTTGAAACAGGCCTCGACGCCGAGCGGTTTCAGGACAATGCGCTGCATCAGGGCATCGAAGCGCTCGCCGCTGACCTGTTCCATGATGCTGCCGATGACGGGGAAGTTGAGGTTCGAATAAGTGAAATAGCGGCCTGGCGGATGGGCGGCGTCCCATGCGCGCGGATCGGTCAGCGCGGCCTGCACGGTTTTGCCCAAGGGCACGCGATAGTCGTTGGCATCGCGGACTCCGCTGGTGTGCGACAACAGCATGCGCAGGCTGACCGGCGCATCGGGAAAAGCCGGATTGCAAAGTCGCCAGCCAAGATAATCCGAGGCATCACGGTCAAGATCAAGCATGCCCGCCTCCACCATCCGCATCACGCCAAGCGCGACGACGAACTTGGTCACGCTGGCCACGCGCACCGGATCATCGGCCGTAACAAGGCGCTTGGTGGTCCGGTCGGCGAGGCCCGCTACGCGAACATCGGTCACCCGCGTGGCATCAAATGCAATGCGCACCCGCGCTTCGGGCCGGATGCAAGCGGATGTGATGAGGATGAGCGCGAGAAGGGCGAATCGGAAGATCATTTGGTGATTATGGGGAAGCGCTGAGTAAAGTCACATCGGGTTGCATCTCTCATCGACCTCGCATTCAGAAGATGATGGTGCGCCTGAGAATCCGTATCGATTGACAGCGATCATGATCGGAAATTACAACGGCCGTGTGGTCCCCGCCGACATCCAGAGGATATGATGCATCCAACTGATCCAGCCCGACGTCCCGGCGCGATTCAAGCGATCACACTGCTGTTGCCCGCCACGCTTGCTGTCATGGCCAGCGCCGCACTTGCACCGGGTTTGCCGCAACTTCAGCGCGCCTTTGCCGACGAACCGGGTGCGGCATGGCTTGTGCCGATGATACTCACGATCCCGGCGCTTTGTCTTGTGGTGTTCTCGCCGCTGGCTGGCGCGCTCGGCGACCGATATGGCCGCCGCCGGATGCTGATCGCGGGGCTTATCGTCTATGCCATGATCGGCATGGCCCCGTTGATGCTCGACAGCCTCACAGCGATTCTGGTCAGCCGCGTCGGCGTGGGCATTGCCGAGGCATTCGCACTGACGCTCAGCACAACAATGGTCAGCGATTACTTCAGCGGACGCGAACGTGACAAATGGCTGGGTTACCAGACCGCTGTTGCTTCTATTTCTGCCATCATATTCGTGGGCATGGCCGGGTTTCTCGGCACATTCGGCTGGCGGGCGCCGTTTGCGATTTACAGTATGCCGCTGATTTTTGCAGCGCTGGTCTGGTGGCTGACATGGGAACCCGACCGGACGGTGTCGAACGCGCACAAAGCCGTTGTCGTCGCTTTTCCGTGGAAACCGATGACCGCAATCTGCGCGATCACCGCTTTCGCTTCGGTTTCGTTCTATGTGGCGCAAATCCAGACCGGGGTAGCGCTTGCAGCGACCGGCTTGCGCGTGCCCGCACAGATCGGCATGTTCATTGCCACAGCATCGCTCGGCACTGTCATCGGCACCATCATTTTTCGCTTTGTGTCAGACAGGCCCACGCCAGTGCTGCTCGTTGTCTCGTTTGTGCTACTTGCCATCGGCTATGCCGGTGTCGGCACTGCAACGACGCCGTTGTCGGTCGCCGCAGCCGTGACGATTGCGCAGCTGGGCTGCGGTCTCGTCCTGCCGACGCTGATCACTGCTGCGATCCGCAGCCTACCGCCCGAGGCGCGCGGAAAGGGCACCGGCATGTGGCAGGGCACGTTTTCGATCGGCCAGTTCCTTAGCCCGATCGCCGTGACTGCCTTGTCGCTGCAATTCGGCGGCATCCTGTCGGCATTTTCGGCGTTTGCGGTACTGAACGGCGTCGCGGCGCTTCTGGCGCTGGCCTATGTGCTCGCAGCCAGACAGATCATACCCGTCGTGGCAGGCTAAATAAAAAGGGGCCACCTTTCGGCAGCCCCTTCGTTGATCTTCTCCAGAACCTAATGCTTAGTCGCGGTCGCCCGTAAGGAAGGCGGGGGCGAATTCGGGTGCAGGGCCGTTGTCGTCGTCCGACTTCGCCGCGCGACCGCCGCCGTAGCCGCCTGATCCACCGTCACCGCGCGGCGGACGATCCCCACCACCGTCGCGACGCGGGCCGCGATCACCGCCACCGCCATCACGACGCGGACCACGATCACCACGGCCTTCGCCATCACGACGCGGGCCACGGTCGGGACGATCACCGCGCGGACGCTCCTCACGGGGCGGGCGGGTGTCTTC
>JANOZQ010000539.1:0-2328 GCA_031429555.1 Sphingomonas sp.
GATGCAACGTTTGACTGCGACGTCTCGATTATAGCGGCGAGCATCGAACCGATGGTCAGCTGGGGAACATCGCCCGCGCACAGCATCGGAATAAACGGAGTTGTGCCGCAGGGGCCGGATCGCGTGCATGACTATATCGGCTTGAAAGCGGGTCAGGCGATTGCGGGCGTGCCGATTGACGCGGCGTTTATCGGGAGCTGCACCAATGCGCGGCTTTCGGACTTGCGGCGGGCAGGTGCGATTGTGAAAGGAAAGCACATTGCAGCGGGCGTAAAGGCGCTGGTCGTGCCGGGATCATCATCGGTCAAACGCGCAGCCGAAGCCGAAGGTCTCGACCGCGTCTTTATCGACGCCGGCTTTGAATGGCGCGAAAGCGGGTGCTCGCTGTGCTTCTATGCGGGTGGCGAAGGCTTTGCGCCGGGCAGCCGCGTGATCTCGTCGACCAACCGCAATTTCGAAGGGCGGCAGGGGCCGGGCATTCGCACACACATCGCGTCGCCCGAGGTTGTGGCGGCAAGCGCGCTGGCAGGGGCGATTGCTGCGCCATGACGCCCTTCACCAATCTGACCAGCTTCGTTGCGCCGATCCTGCGCGACAATATCGACACCGATACGATCATCCCGTCGCGCGAGATGACGTCGACGGGGCGGACGGGGCTGGCGGATGGATTGTTTGCGCCGTGGCGGTATTTCGAAGGGCGGACACCTGATCCCGATTTTGCGTTGAACCGAATGCCCGATGCGCACATCATTGCGGGGGGTGCAAATTTCGGTTGTGGGTCAAGCCGCGAACATGCCGTCTGGGCGCTGGCAGAATATGGCATCCGTGCGGTCATTGCCGAGAGCTTTGCACCGATATTCCGAGGGAATTGCATCCGCAACGGGGTGTTGCCTGTTGAACTGGATGCAGGGTCAATTGAGGACATTGCAAGCCAGAAAATCACGATTGACTTGAACGATCAAACCGTGGGCGGATATGAATTTCAGATCGATGCCGAAGCCAAGACAATGCTGCTCGAAGGGCTCGACGCCATCGACCTGACATACAAGCACGCCGGCGCCATATCAGATTTCCACGCACGCGACCGGACCCTGCGGCCCTGGGTTTATCTATGACACACATCCTCGTTTCCGAAGTCGGTTTGCGCGATGGCTTGCAAAGCATTGACCGCATCATGCCGCTTGAGGCGAAAAAGGCATGGATCGCTGCCGAAGCTGCCGCGGGGGTGCGCGAGATTGAAGTGGGGAGTTTTGTTCCCGCGAGCTTGCTGCCGCAAATGGCTGATACGGCCGAGTTGGTTGCCTTTGCGCTGGGCATCCCAAGCCTGAAAGTCGTTGCACTGGTCCCTAATGTGAAGGGGGCCGAACGCGCCGTTGCGGCGGGGGTGCACGGCATGTCGATTCCGTTTTCGATGTCTGAAACGCATTCGGTTCGGAACGTCCGCAAGGATCATGCGGCAATGATCGAGGAAATCCGCACCATCGCGACAATGGCCCATGCGGCGGGTGTGCATTTCGCGGTGAGCCTGTCGACGGCATTCGGCTGTACCATCGAGGGGCCGGTGCGCGAGGACGCAGTCGTGCGGCTGGCGGCTGCATCGGCAGAAGCAGGCGCGAAGGAATTCAGCCTGTCGGACACGACTGGCTATGCCAATCCCGCGCAGGTTCGTAGCCTCGTTAAAGCTGTGCGCGGCGCGGTCGGCGACAAGCTGACGACCCTGCATCTTCACAACACGCGCGGGCTGGGCCTTGCCAATGCGCTTGCCGGACTGGATGAGGGGATTACGACGCTCGATGCGTCGCTCGGCGGCCTTGGCGGTTGTCCGTTTGCGCCGGGGGCGTCGGGCAATATCGTGACCGAGGATCTGGTATTCATGTTGCAAGCGATGGGTTTCGAGACGGGAATTGATTTGGCAAAGCTGTTGAAAGTGCGTGAAATCGTGGCGGCGGCATTGCCGGGTGAACCGCTCTACGGGTTTACGCCCGATGCCGGTGTGCCGCTGGGGTTTGCCGGTTGATCACGCTCATCGTCGCGCGTGCCGACAATGGCATCATCGGTAAGGACGGTGCGCTGCCGTGGCATCTGCCCGCCGACCTCAAACGCTTCAAGGCGCTGACGATGGGCAAACCGATGATCATGGGGCGCAAGACGTTCGAAAGCCTGCCCGGATTGCTGCCGGGGCGGCGGCATATCGTCCTGACCCGTAGCGATTGGTCCGCTCAGGCCGCCGAAGTTGCCCACGATGTCGCGGGTGCGCTGGCGCTGGCGGGCGAGGATGCGTTCGTGATCGGCGGCGCGGAGATTTTCGCGCTGTTCGAACCGCATGCC
>JANOZQ010000540.1:0-1529 GCA_031429555.1 Sphingomonas sp.
AGCGGCTGGCGCAGGATGATCCCCTGCACGAAGCAATTCACGCCGGCGATGAAAACGACAATTTGAAGGACGACCATCGTCCAGTGCCGGTTCGCGTCATGGTCGCGCTTGTTCGCGATCATTTGCAAGCCATAGCGCGTCATGCTCATCGTCAGCAGCGCGAGGTAGATCATCATCCAGCCAAGCAGTCCGCGATACAGCGGCTCATCAGTTAGCTGAGTGTGCATCGCGGTCGGCCAGACGACCGAGAGCAGCCCCATGCCGAGCGCCTGAAAACAGACAACATATATGGAAGCTGAAAACACGCGCCCATAGTAGCGATGGTGCGGCCCGCCCTTGCGCGTTGCCACCGCGCCCCAGAAACTGGTGAGTGCGACAATCCCCGCGCCAATATGGACTGCAAGGAAGAGGTGGAAAAGCCACGGCATCCTATCAGCATGGGATAGGCGAATTGCCTACGCAAGTCCTTCTGACCACCTTGCATCGCAGCAAATCGGGTGCTAACCGCGCGCCATTCCTGCCGCAGGACGCTTTGCTGTCCACCGTCGCGCAGGGCCCAAACGTCGCTTAGAGGACATGACCACGCGTGGAGAATTCCGGCGCCATTCAGGCTAGCCTTTCGGGGCGCTACGCATCGGCGCTGTTCGATCTTGCGCGCGAATCAAAGGCGATCGAGAACGTCGAATCGAGCCTCGCAACGCTCGAATCAGCGATGGCGCAATCGGATGATCTGCGCCGTCTCGTGTCCAGTCCCCTGATCGCCCGCGCTGCTGCCGCCAATGCCGTGAAAGCGGTCGGCGCGTCGTTGAAGCTCGATACCCTCACGACCAATTTCCTCGGGGTGCTCGCCTCGAACCGCCGCTTGTCGCAACTTGGCAAGGTCATGGCATCCTTCCGTGATCTCGCGGCGAACCATCGTGGCGAAGCCAGCGCCACCGTCACAACCGCGCACGGCCTGTCCGATGCGCAAGTCGCGGCACTCAAGGCCAAGCTCAAGGCCCGCGTCGGTCGCGACGTTGCCGTCACCATGAAAACCGATCCTGCCATTCTCGGCGGGCTCATCGTCAAAATCGGATCACAACTGATCGATTCGTCGATCCGCACCAAACTCAATACTCTCGCGCATGCGATGAAAGGCTAAACATGGACATCCGCGCCGCTGAAATTTCCCGCGTTATCAAGGACCAGATCGCGTCCTTCGGCACCGAAGCCGAAGTTTCCGAAACCGGACAGGTTTTGTCGGTCGGTGACGGGATCGCGCGCATCCACGGCCTCGACAATGTGCAGGCCGGCGAAATGGTCGCGTTTGCGAACGGCGTGCAGGGCATGGCATTGAACCTTGAAGCTGATAATGTCGGCGTCGTCATTTTCGGGTCGGACTCGGAAATCAAGGAAGGGGATGTCGTCAAGCGGACCGGCACGATTGTGGACGTGCCCGTCGGTCGCGGCCTGCTTGGTCGCGTCGTCGACGGTCTCGGCAATCCCATCGACGGCAAAGGCCCGATCGTCAGCGACCAGCGCAGCCGCGT
>JANOZQ010000541.1:0-2811 GCA_031429555.1 Sphingomonas sp.
TCGACCTGCCCGATCAGGTCAAGGTCAACGAAACTGTCGTTAATTGGCGTTACCAGCGTATCGGCCAGCGCAATCGCTGTGCGCGCCAGCGGATCGTCGCGGCCCGGCGTGTCGACAATGATGTAATCGCAGCCGTGGCCCAGCCGCGCCACTTCCTGTTCGATGCCCGCCGGCGTCATCAGCGACAGGACACCGTAAACCGGCATCGGCAAATCGAGCCCGCGCCGCCGCATCGTTGCTGCGCGATTGTCGAGATAGCGCACCAGCGTCTTTTGCCGCACATCCATATCAAGCGCTGCAACACGATACCCCGCTGCACAGAGCGCCACCGCCGCGTGGACGGCTGTCGTCGATTTGCCGGTGCCGCCTTTTTCATTGGCAAAGACAATCTTGTGGGTGTGCATCGGATTCATCACTTCGGTGTTCGGCCCCCGCCACTTGATTCGCAAACTGCGGTCGTCGATGAACGCAGTCGTCATTGCCATAAGGGACGGACTTTAGCCGTGCAAACAATCCGTGACCTGCCCAGCCTTCGCGTGGCGCGCGCGTCCCTTGCCGGGACAGTGGCGATGGTGCCGACGATGGGTGCGCTGCACGCCGGGCATATGAAACTGGTCGAAGCGGGTAAGGCGCGTGCGGACCAAGTCGTTGTGTCGATTTTCGTTAATCCAACGCAATTTGCGCCGACCGACGACCTGTCGCGTTATCCCCGGCGCGAAGCCGAGGATGCAGCAATGCTGGCCGACGCGGGTGTGGCGGCGCTGTGGGCGCCCGATGTCGCGATGATGTATCCGAACGGGTTTGCGACCACCATATCCGTTGCGGGCGTCAGTGAAGGGCTGTGCGGGGCATCGCGACCGGGCCATTTCGATGGTGTTGCCACCGTGGTGAACAAGCTATTCGGGCAAGTCCGCCCCGACATTGCCCTGTTCGGGGAAAAGGATTGGCAGCAGTTGCAGGTAATTCGACGGATGGTCACCGATCTTGATATGGGTATCGACATTATCGGCGTGCCGACCGAACGCGAGCCCGATGGTTTGGCGATGTCTTCACGCAATGCCTATCTTTCGGGCGCAGATCGCAAAGTGGCTGTGGTGTTGCCGAATGCTTTGATCGCCGCTGCATCAGCGCTGGCAGCGGGTCACGATGAGACTGTCGTGTTGGATCAAGCACGGGCAAAAATAGCCGGTGCGGGCTTTGCAATCGACTATATCGAACGCCGCGACGACCGCATTCTGGCCGCTGCACGCATTGGATCGACGCGGCTGATCGATAATTTTGCGATACCGCCGCGTTAAACTTTCCTGAAAATCCGCCGTTCCTACCCCAGACCGAAATATGCTTTCGACGCGTTAACCATTTGTTGAAACCATTTCGGCGACAGTTTGGATTGACAGTGGTTAATGGGGGTTTCGAAGTTATGGCTTCAAGTTTCAAAAGCGCGGCATTTCTGATCGAAAGCCGGATGAGCGACGCGGCGTCGGGTGATGCCAATGCATGCTATGAATTGGGGATTGCCTACTCAAGCGGATCGGGCGGTATCGACGTCGATCTGATCCAGGCGCATAAATGGTTCAATCTGGCAGCGGTATCAGGCAACGAACGCGCGCAGGAATGCCGTGCCGAAGTCGCCGATGAAATGACCGCACGCGAAATCGCCGAAGCTCAGCGTCAGGCACGTGCATGGCTTGGCGCGACACAAATGCGCCACGCCGCTTAACCGGCTTTTTTGAACGGGGCCATTGCGCCCAAAAATTCGATCTGCCGTTCGACCGCGCGCCGTTCGCGCGTCAGGAAGTCGGCAATGGCCCGCCTGAAATTCGGGTCAGGAATATAGTGCGCTGACCACGTCGGCACAGGCACATAGCCTCGCGCGAGTTTATGTTCGCCCTGCGCACCGGCCTCGACGGTCTTCAGTCCGCGCGCAATCGCAGCGTCGATGGCCTGATAATAACAAAGTTCGAAATGCAGGAATGGCACGTCCTCGGTGCAGCCCCAATAACGGCCATAGAGCGTATCCGCGCCAATGAAGTTGAGTGCGCCCGCAATCGGCGCGCCATCACGCATCGCAAGGATCAGCAGGATTTTGTCGGGCATGGTCCGCCCGATTTCGGAGAAAAATGACCGCGTCAGGTACGGCTGCCCCCATTTGCGCGCACCCGTGTCCTGATAAAAGCGCCAGAAAATGCTCCAGTGCGCTTCGGTAATGTCCGCGCCGCCGATGTGGACGATGTCCAGCCCCTCGACAGCGGCGGCGCGTTCTTTGCGGATCGCCTTTCGCTTACGCGAGGCAAGTGCACCGAGGAAATCATCAAAACAGGCATAGCCATCATTGGCCCAGTGGAACTGTGTCCCTTCACGGATCAGCCAGTCCCCTGCTTCGAACAAATCAACCTGATCGGGCGTGATGAAATTGGCATGGACCGACGACAGGCCATTGTTGGTCGCGAGCACTTCGGCCGCAGCGATCAACCCGCGTGCAATAGTTGCATCCTGCGTCAGGATGCGTGGACCCGGCACAGGGCTGAACGGCACCGCGATCACCAGTTTGGGGTAATAACGCCCGCCCGCATGCTCATAGGCATCTGCCCAGCTATGGTCGAAAACATATTCGCCCTGGCTGTGGCTTTTCACATAGGCTGGGAGCACCCCCGCGAGCGCGCCGTCCACCCCGTCGATGGCAAGCGGCACCGGCTGCCACCCCGTTCGCGTCGTTGCACTGCCCGATGTTTCGAGCGCCGACAAAAACGCATGGCTGACAAACGGGTTGGCATCGCCTGCGCACTTGTCCCACGCAGCAGCATCAAAGCT
>JANOZQ010000542.1:0-1501 GCA_031429555.1 Sphingomonas sp.
GCCGATCAGAACAAATGCCATAGCCTGATCATCGCGTTTGCCGGCAAAGGCAGCCAATCGGAATGGGGTCGGGCCTATAAGTTTTAGCGAATTCAGCCTCCCGCATTTGCGATAAGGGCCTCGACAAACATACTTTGCATTCTTGTCGGGCGCCATCCGTCGCGCATGGTTATCCCGATGGTGCGGACCAGATTGGGCGGAGCAGTGCATATCTTCACCAGCACGTCCGCGCCCAGTTCGACCGCAACCTGATCGGGCGACAGCAATGTCAGGAAATCGCTGTCGCGCAGGATTTGCCGGATCGTGATGACCGACCCGCATTCAACAGCGACATGTGGCGGTGAGAAACCGGCGTCGGTAAACATCCCTTCCCATTGCGTGCGCAATGGCGTGTCGGGTGCGGTGACGGTCCAGGGGAAGTCTGCCAGCATCGCAATGTCCGGTGCGGCATGGGCTAACGGATGCCCGACCCGCCCCAGCACCACAGGGCGGTCCTCGAACAATGCCTGCTGTACGACATCCCCGTCGGTCGCTCCGTCGCGCAACGCCCCAATCAGCACATCGATCTCGCCATCGCGCAACGGCTCGATCATCTCGGCATAAGAACCCTCGACAATGCGGATATCGAGATCGGGATGCTGCCGGTAGAACGCGGTCACTGCCGCCGGAAGCAGGCGCGCACGCGACAAAGGCATAGCGCCGATCGTGATCCGCCCCGTCTCGCGCCCCGCCAGCGCCGATAGTTCGGATAAGCCCGCCGCCAGTTCCGCCCGCGCCAGCCGGAACCGGCGCAACGTCCGGCGTCCGGCCTCGGTCAGCACGATTCCCTTGCCCCGCCGCTCGACCAGCACACGCCGCAGCGCCACCGAAAGATCACCAATTGCCCGGTGCAGCGACGGTTGCGCCAACCCCGTCGCGGCGCTCGCCCCTGCATAGCTTCCGGCATCACCCACGGCGATAAGCGCGCGAACCTGCGCCATCGTAACGCGCGAACTGCCGATGTGCGCCAGTGCCGTCTCGATCCGCGTTGACATAACTGTTGCAGCTTCGGTTGCGGCCATCCCGTCAGGGTATCGCTCGAACAGCGGTTGCCCGATTTGCCGCTCGAGCTTCGCCAGCCCTTGTGTCAACGCCGGCTGCGTCAGATTGACGGCCTTCGCCGCAGCCGACAGGCTCCCGAATTCTCTGATTGCCACCAAAGCAGCAAGATGGCGAAGATTGAGCAGCCAGAGGTTCATATTACAGAATTAGCTTTTTCTAATTGGCTGGCACAAGTTGCAATTTGATTCCTTGGTGTGACTTTTGTGTAACCTTCGGCGCAATCGGAAGGAATTCGGCTATGTCCGGCATCGTTGTCAAGAATATCGAACGTGCCGCGCCGGACGTCATCGATGCCCTCGCCTTATGCGGTGTTGCGACAGTCCACGAAGCGCAGGGCCGCACCGGGCTCCTCGCCTCTTATATGCGCCCGATTTACACCGGCGCGCGCATCGCGGGGTCC
>JANOZQ010000543.1:0-2003 GCA_031429555.1 Sphingomonas sp.
AGCATCGGCATCACTGGCGGCTTGGTGAACTCGGTAATATCCGCGCCCGCAAAGAACGTTCGCCCATCGCAGCGGATGATGACCGCCTGCACGCTGTCATCAGCCATCGCCTGCTTGATCCCGGCATCGAGTCCGATACGCACCGCTGCGCCCAGTGCGTTGACCGGTGGATTGTTCGACACAATAACGAGCACGCCGTCATGAATTTCGGTGGTGATGGGACTGTCTGTCATATTTGGTCTCCAATAAATCAGGCGGCAGTTTTGCCGGTTTCCTGCCGAGTGACAGGGTGCGAAGAGGACAGCCCGCCATCGACGGCAATGGCTTGTCCGTTGACATAGCTGGCGGCATCGGAGGCAAGGAAAAGCGCGGTTTGCGCGATCTCGATGGGCTGTCCGGCGCGGCGCAAGGGGTTTAGGCGGCCGACTTTTTCCATCACGCCCTTTTCACGGGCATACACGAACGCACGCTCGGTCATACCGCTTTCGATGAGCCCGGGGCAGATCGCGTTGACGCGCACGCCGGTGGCTGACAGCTGCTGCGCGCTGGTCATCACAAGATTGATGACGCCCGCTTTCGATGCTGAATAAGCCGGGCACCCCGCGCCTGAACGAATGCCCGCGACGCTGGCGGTGCAGATGATCGAGCCGCCGGTCCCCGCGTCCACCATCGCTTTGCCCGCATGTTTGATAATCAGGAACGGCCCGATCAGGTTGACGCGCAGAATCTCCGTCCATTCCTCGGGTGTATGATCGAAAATGCCGGTCAGCCCGCCGGATATACCCGCGTTGGCATAGGCGACATTGACACCGCCGTAGGATGACTGCGCAGTCGCAACCATTTTTTCGACGTCGCCTTCATTGCCAGCATCCATCTGCATCGCAGTGACAATCCCGCCAGCTGCCTCGATCGCGCGCGCGGTTGCATGGACGCCATCGCTCAGGTCACCGATGACGAGTTTCGCGCCTTCGGCCGCAAACAGGATCGACGTTGCCCGCCCGATGCCCGACCCTGCGCCAGTGATTATGGCGGTTTTCCCCGCGAGCCTCATACGACCACCCCTCCATCAATCACGATTGTCTGCCCCGTCATAAAGCTCGATGCTTCGGAGGCGAGGAATATGGCTGCGCCGGCGATCTCATGTGGTTCACCAATACGACCGAGACAGGCCCCTGCAACGCTGCGCTTCAAATTCTCGGGATTTTCCCACAGGCCGCGGGCGAAATCGGTCTTGACCAGACCCGGCGCGATGCAGTTGATCCGGACATTGTCTGGGCCGAATTCACGCGCGAGGTTCTTGGCCATCTGGATGTCGGCAGCTTTAGTGATCCCGTAAGCGCCAATGATCGGTGTCCCGCGCAAGCCGCCAATCGAGGACACAAGGATAATCGATCCCGACTTCCGCGCGAGCATTTCGGGCGCGACCATCGTGATCAGCCAATGTTGTGACACGATATTATGGTCGAGCGTTTTCCTGAACTGCTCGTCGGTGATCGTTGCCATCGGCCCGTAATGCGGGTTCGATGCGGCGTTGCAGACCAGCACGTCAATCTTGCCGAACGCCGTGCGGGCCGCATCGACCATCGCCTGCAACGACTCTTTGGAGGAAAGACTGGAAGCGACCGCGATGGCAGCCCCCTTATGTTTTGCATTGATTGCGGCGGCCACTTCTTCGCACGGGCCGATATTGCGGCTGGTGATGACGACTTTCGCGCCATGATCGGCCATTTCGTGCGCGATTGCCTCGCCGATCCCGCGCGATGATCCGGTGATAATCGCGACTTTGCCGGTCATGTCGAACTGGCTCATGCGCCTGATTCCTTTGCAAAACCCCAAGCAGCAGCGGCCAGATGCGGCACTCGCTGCGCCATCTCGGCAGCATGCGCCGACGATGCCGTGCCATCCAACACGCGCTTCTTGATCCCCTGGACAATCGATGCCAGCCGGAACAGGCCAAACGCGAAATACCAGTTGAGGTCGGGCACGCCATCACGACCGGTCGC
>JANOZQ010000544.1:0-11398 GCA_031429555.1 Sphingomonas sp.
ATAACTCATGAGCCTCCGCAATGTGGCCATTATCGCGCACGTCGATCATGGCAAAACCACTCTCGTCGATCAGCTGTTCCGCCAGTCAGGCACGTTCCGCGACAACCAGCGCATCGAAGAACGCGCGATGGATTCGAACGACCTCGAAAAGGAACGCGGAATCACGATTCTGGCGAAGTGCACCAGCGTCGAATGGCACGGGAACGGCGTCGATACGCGGATCAACATCGTCGATACGCCGGGTCACGCCGATTTCGGGGGCGAAGTCGAGCGCATCCTGAGCATGGTCGACGGGGTGATTTTGCTCGTCGATGCGTCCGAAGGCGCAATGCCGCAGACCAAGTTCGTGACGGGTAAAGCGCTTGCGCTGGGGCTGCGTCCGATTGTCGTCGTGAACAAGGTTGATCGCCCCGACGAGCGGATTCAGGAAGTGCTCGACGAAGTGTTCGATTTGTTCGTCTCATTGGAAGCGAGCGACGAGCAGCTTGATTTTCCTGTGCTTTATGCGTCGGGCCGCAACGGCTATGCCAGCCTTGATCCTGCGCGGCGCGAGGGAACGCTGGCGCCACTGTTCGAAACCATCGTTTCGCATGTGCCCGAGCCATCGGCGGATCCCGACGGGCCGTTCAAGTTCCTCGTCACGCTGCTCGACCGCGATAACTTCTTGGGCCGCATCCTGACCGGCCTCGTGTTCAGCGGTTCGGTCAAGACCAATATGCCGATCCACGCGCTCGATCCCGAGGGCAAGATCGTCGAGACGGGCCGCGCGTCGAAAATCATGGCGTTTCGCGGGCTCGAGCGGATGCCGGTCGATGAGGCACATGCCGGCGACATTATTTCGATTGCCGGCCTGACGACGGCGACCGTCGCGAATACGATTTGCGACCCCAGCGTGTCCGAACCGCTGCACGCGCAACCGATTGATCCGCCGACACTGTCGATGCGATTTGCGGTCAACGACAGCCCGATGGCCGGCCGCGAAGGCAGCAAAGTGACGAGCCGGATGATCCGTGACCGCCTGTTCCGCGAAGCCGAATCGAATGTCGCGATCAAGGTGACCGAAAGCGCCGACAAGGACAGTTTCGAAGTCGCAGGCCGCGGCGAATTGCAGCTGGGCGTGCTGATCGAAACGATGCGCCGCGAAGGCTTCGAGCTGGGCATCAGCCGCCCGCGCGTGCTGTTCCGTGACGAAGACGGCAAGCGGACCGAGCCTTATGAAACCGTCGTGATAGACGTGGATGAGGAATATTCGGGAACCGTCGTTGAAAAGATGAACCTGCGCAAAGCCGAACTGGTCGACATGCGCCCGAGCGGTGGCAACAAGACTCGGATCACCTTCAGCGCGCCCGCACGCGGCCTGATCGGCTATCATGGCGAATTCCTGTCCGACACGCGCGGCACGGGGATCATGAACCGGCTGTATGAAAAATACGGCCCGCACAAGGGCGTGATCGAGGGGCGCAAGAACGGCGTTCTGATCTCGAACGGCGCGGGCGAAGCGAACAGCTATGCACTGGGACCGCTGGAAGAGCGCGGCATCCTGTTCGTGGCGCATCGGGAAGCGTTGTATGAAGGTATGATCGTCGGCGAAAATGCCAAGACCGACGACCTCGAAGTCAACCCGATGAAGACCAAACAGCTGACCAACTTCCGCGCGTCGGGCGGGAAAGACGACGCGATCCGGTTAACCCCGCCGAAGCGGATGACGCTGGAGCAGGCGATTGCGTATATCGACGATGACGAACTGGTCGAAGTGACGCCGAAGTCGATCCGGTTGCGCAAGACACATCTGGACCCGAATGAGCGGAAGCGGGCTAGCCGGTCGAAGGTTGCTGCTTAACTTTTGCGTGCTTCCCAAGTGGCAACGAGAAATGTTGCCATTGCACCGGAGAGGTTCACGGCTAGTTCAGCGTGCCTCGCTAGGGGGCGTGCCTTCAACGGCCCGGAACTATGAGCATCGCCGAGCTTGTTTCTCATGGTTCCGAGTGACTCGACTACCGACTGACAGCTTCCCAAGATGCGTTTGAATATATCTTCGGTGTGGGCGTCAGGCGCTAGGTTCATATTATTCGCGACTTTCCGATATAGCTGCGGAAGGTCATCTTTGTCAGCATAGTCAGTGGCCTGCTCCGTAAGGAGCCATTTGCAAACGTCCTCAAGAAGAGTGCGTGACAATGTGATCGCGCCCTCGGGGTCTTTGGTTCTGCGTTCCAACGCCGAAGTCCACCTGGCGTGAATTTCTGTGACGTCGAAGCGCAACAATGTCTCGGAAATCGCGCCATCTGATGGACTGTGAATCTGTTCCAGAATCAGATTTAACTCTGGATTGTCGATTTCGGTCGCTAGTTCGCGCGCCGCGTTATTGACCTCAGCAACTGATAGTTTTTGAAGACGTTTTTGGAAGTATAGCCGCTTGCTGCTGAAGGCCTCACCTTCAGTACCAGCTTCAAGGCCAAGCCGCTCACACAGGGTCGGTACCTCATAAGACTTGTAGTGATCAGCAATGATTGAAGCGAGCAGAAGTCGCAACTTTGCGACGCCCTTCGTTGTGGAGATTGACGGCGAGCTCATAGACGTTCGTTTGGGACCGTTGAGCACGTTGCACAACAGCATTTCCAAATACTCATACTTGCCATCATGCCATCAAACCCGTATCTTCCGTCAATGACGTCTCCCCAACTCTCCGTTCGTTCCGCCCGCGCGCGTGATCTCGCGCATGAGTTGTCGCGCAGGGAAAAGCGGCCGATCCATGCGATTGTTGAGGATGCGTTGACCGCTTATGCCAACCGGCAGCCGGTCGAGAGTGCGGAAGCTTTTCTCAAGCGGACACGCGCAATTGGGGCGGGGCCAGACGATCTTGATGATCTTTCGGACCTCGAAGCCTTTATCGAAGAAAACCGAAAGCCGCATTTCGGTATCGAAATGTGATCCTGCTCGATACAAATGTTATTTCCGAAATGATGAAAAAGCCTGCGGATGCAGGTGTTGCTGCCTGGTATTTGAGAAACGCCAGTCAGACATCGCTGCCTTCACCCGCACTGGGCGAGATCGCATTCGGCATCGCTCGGCTCCCGCAAGGTGCCAGAAGACGCGAACTTGAAGCGCGTCTGGCCGAATGGCGCGTCCGTTACGCCGACCGTATGGTTGCTTTTACCGAAACGTCTGCGATGTTTTACGGGAAAGTCATGGCTGACGCCTTGGCAGCTTCGCACAATATGTCGGCTATTGATGGGCAGATTGCGGCGATAGCCATCGAGAAGGATGCGACGGTGGCAACGCGCAATATGCGGGATTTCAGGTTTACAGCAGCGGCAGTGATCAATCCTTGGGGTGCTTGAAGGCCACCCCCTCGCGCGTCTAAACTGCCCCAATGGCCACTCACCTTAAACCTCTCCCCACGTCCGTCGACGATTTCGGCCTGCCCAGCTGGACATACCACGACGCCGCGTATTTCGCGGTTGAGATGGAGCGGGTGATCCGACCGGCGTGGCAGATTGTTTGTCATGGCTCGGACATTCCGGGCGCGGGGGACTGGCGGGCGATTGATCTGCTTGGCGAGAGCATCGTTCTTGTGCGTGGCGAGGACAGCGCGGTGCGGGCATTTGTGAATGTCTGCCGGCATCGGGGGATGCGGCTGGTCGATGGCGACGCGGGCTGCGCGAAGAAGCTGGTCTGCCCCTATCATGCGTGGGTTTATGAGTTGGACGGGCGCTTGTCGGGGGTACCGATGCGCGGGGATTATCCGGCGCTTGATATGGCGGCGACGGGGCTGGTCACGGTTGATGTCGAGGTCTGGCAGGGGTTTGTGTTCGTGCGGTTGCGCGGGTGTGGCGGGCCTTCGGTTGCGGAGATGATGGCACCGGCCGAGGCCGAGATTGCGCCTTACAAGTTCGCCGAGATGCAGCCGGTGGGGACGCCGTGGTCGCGGCCGCGTGCGGTCAACTGGAAGAATGTCGGCGATAATTATTCGGACAATCTGCACATTCCGGTTGCGCATGATGGCCTCTCAAGGTTGTTCGGCAAAAGCTATGCGATCGAAGCGCATGGCTGGGTCGACCGGATGTCGGGCGAGATCGCCGACCGCCCTTCGGCCAATTTCTGGGAACGATTTTACCAGATGCATTTGCCGCGCGTCGATCATCTGCCCGAAGCGGCGCAGCGGCGGTGGGTTTACTGGAAACTGTGGCCGAACATGGCGTTCGACATTTATGCCGACCAGATCGATTTCATGCACTGGGTGCCGGTGTCGCCGACGGTGACGATGCTGCGGGTAATGAGCTATGCGCTGCCCGATGCGCGGCGCGAGATGAAGCTGGCGCGCTATGCCAACGCGCGGATCAACCGGGTGGTGAACGCCGAGGATACGTGGCTGATCGAGGGCGTTCAGGCGGGGATGGGGTCGGCCTATTTCACGGCGGGGCCGCTGGCCGCGAGTGAGGTGTGCTTGCGCAGTTTCGCGGCAAGGATAAGAGGAATTATCCCCGAGACACGGATGGCGACACCGCCTGAAAGTTACAAATAATGACGAAGACATATGATGCCGTGATCATCGGCGGCGGGCACAATGGGCTGGTCTGCGCCTTTTATCTGGCGCGGGCGGGGTTGAAGATTCGCATCCTCGAGCGGCGCGACGTGATCGGCGGGGCGTGTGTGACCGAGGAGTTCCACCCCGGATTCCGCAATTCAACGGCGAGCTACACGGTCAGTCTGCTGCGGCCCAAGGTTATCAAGGATATGCGACTACACGAGCGCGGCTGGCGGATCATCGAACGGACGATTTCGAACTTTTTTCCGTTCGAAAATGATTATCTGAAACTGGGCGGCGGGACTGATCGGACACAGGCGGAGTTTGCACGCTTTTCGGCGAAGGATGCCGCGACGTTTCCGGCGTATGAAGAAGCGCTTGAGCGGGTGGCCGAAGTGTTGCGCGGTATTTCACTGAAGACGCCGCCGAACGCCGGGGGTGGTGTGCGCGCATTGCTCGCCGCCGCATCGCAGGGGCGCAGTGTTGCGGGGCTCGATATCGAGGCGCAGCGCGATGTGCTCGACCTGTTCGTGAAGTCGGCGCGCGATTTCCTTGATGGCTGGTATGAAAGTGATGCGGTAAAGGCGGCGTTCGGATTCGACGCGGTGGTCGGCAATTATGCGTCGCCGGACACGCCGGGGTCGGCTTATGTGTTGCTTCACCACGTCTTTGGCGAGATCAACGGCAAGAAAGGCATGTGGGGCCATAGTGTCGGCGGCATGGCCGCGATCACGCAATATATGGCGGAGGCGTGTGTTGAAGCAGGCGTCGAGATCAGTCTGGAAAGTCCCGTGGCGCAAGTGCTGGTTGACGGTCGCAAAGTTGCGGGCGTCCAGCTCGAAAGTGGCGAGGAGATCGCCTGCGCGACGGTTGTTTCCAACGTCGGGCCGTCGTTGCTGTTCAAGCAACTGGTCGCGGCGAATGACCAGCCGCCTGCATTCAAGAAGCGGATCGACCAGTGGAAGACGGGGTCGGGGACATTCCGGATGAATGTCGCGCTGTCCGAACTGCCGAGCTTCAGCGTCCTGCCGGGCAAGGAAAAAGCCGAGCACCACACGTGCGGGATCATCATTGCGCCGACGCTGGATTATATGGACCGCGCCTACACCGATGCGCGCGCATTTGGCTGGTCGAAAGCGCCGATTGTCGAAATGAAGCTGCCGACGACAGTGGACGACAGCCTCGCGCCACCGGGACAGCATATTGCCAGCCTGTTCTGCCAGCAGTTCGAGCCGCGATTGTCGCCAAACCCGGACGGAAGCGACCGGACGTGGGATGATGTGCGCGAGGAAGTGGCCGACCACATCATCGATACGGTCACGCAACATGCGCCCAATTTCAAAGCATCGGTGATCGCGCGGCAAATCCATTCGCCGCTGGACCTCGAACGCAAGTTCGGCTTGATCGGTGGCGATATATTCCATGGGCACATGTCGCTCGACCAGCTTTATTCGGCGCGGCCGATGCTGGGGCATGGCGATTACCGGATGCCGATATCCGGCCTGTACATGTGCGGATCGGGCACGCATCCGGGCGGCGGTGTGACCGGTGCGCCCGGGCATAATGCCGCGCATGAGATATTGAAGGACCGGAGCCTGTTCGCCCGGATGACCCGGCGGTGAATCTGCTGTAGGAGAGCCCGATATTGCAATGGGGGGCACCATGACGGTTTACCACTACATCGCTTTGGGCATCTTTATCCTGTTCGCACTGGCCGACCATTTCGGGCGCAGCCGGTATTTTCCCGATGTCCGTTTCTGGCGGATCATGGGCATCGTTTCGACTGTCCTCTATTTCACGATCGCAACGTTCAGTCCGTATCTCTGGGACGAATGGCTCGGCGCGCACCGGCTGTTCGACATCACCACAATGTCGGTTCTTGCGCAGGTGCTGATCGGCTTTTTCCTGCTCGAATTCGGGATTTATGTCTGGCACCGGACGATGCACAGCTATGATCCGCTGTGGCGGGTGACGCATCAGATGCATCACAGTGCCGAGCGGGTGGACATTTGGGGTGCTTATTATTTCCATCCGCTCGACATGGTGGGGTGGGCGCTGCTTGGTTCTCTCTGCCTCGTTTGGGTGGTCGGGCTGTCGGCGGATGCGGCCTTGATCGTTGCGATCCTGACGACGATTCCCGGCATGTTCCAGCATCTGAACATTCGGACGCCACACTGGCTCGGCTACATCGTGCAGCGCCCCGAAAGTCATTCGATCCATCACCAGCGCGGGGTGCATGCCTATAATTATGGTGACATCCCGCTGTTCGACATGATTTTCGGGACGTTCCAGAACCCGCGCGACTGGGAAGGCGAGGCGGGATTCCACGAAGGCTCGACGCGGCAAATCGCGCCGATGCTGTTTTTCAAGAAAATATCATAACAACCTGGTGGCGGCGGCAACGCCGGAGAATTTCCGTTGAGATTGTCAGCCGCTCCTGTAGTTTAGGATTGGACGCGCTGTCGGCACCCTAGCCCCACTTGGGCATTTTGGCTGGTTCGCGTTGGTTGTTTGTTTCAGGGTGCATCGAATAATGAAAATTTTGACTGTTTTACGCGTTTTCGCGTTTGTTTTGTTTCTGTTCGTTCCGGCAATTTCGGTGATGCTGTTTGCGGGATTTGTGTTGAACAGCACTTATTGGTTCAAATGGGCGGGGCTGCCGGTTTTGCTGGCGAACGGCGCGATATTGTTTGTTCAGCCGGTCAGGAGTTTTATCGGGCTTCAATTGATGAAGATGGGTCAGGCGAAGTAGATTTGCGCTGCATCCACACATAGGCGGGAAGCGCGGTCAGCATCAGGACGAGGCTCAAGCCGCTCGCCTCTAGCCCCGCACCCCACAGCGTCCAGAGGGCATAGATACCGCCGATGGCAGCGAGCCAAGCGGCAACGCGCAAACGGAGCGCGGACGCAGCAAGCGCGAGATAGAGCCACAGTGTTGCGGCGGTCGAGAGCAACGCCATGAAGGCGAACAGACTGCCAAGCGACTTGCTGCTGTTGAATAGCACAAGGCCGCTGGCAAACAGGCTGGAAATTATAATCATTCGAGTCGGCGTGCCCACCGCGTTTGTTTTACCAAACCAAAGCGGCAGCAGGCCGCTGCGCGTCATCGTCAGCGGAATTTCGCCCTGAATGAGAATAAATCCGTTCATGGCGCCGATCGCGCTGATCGCGGCGAATGCGGCAACCGCCAGCGCCGCGTCGCGGGACCAATATGTCTCGATAAAGAGTGAGAACGGCGCGTTCGAGGCAGCGAGTGTCGTCGCCGGCAACGTCAGCAGGATGCCCGAGCAAACAATGATGTAGATGAGTCCGGTAACCGCAGTCCCGATCACGGTTGCGTGACCGACATTGACTTCGGGGCGGTCGATCTTGTCACTGGCCAGGCCGACGGCTTCGAAGCCAACCAGTGCCCACAGCGTCAGGCTGGCAGAGGTTGTAATCGCGGCCAGGCTGAGTCCGTCGACGGGAAAGGGCGTGACGGGCATCGTCCCTTTGGCGCCGCGTGCGGCCAGAATGATCATTACGGCGAGAAGTGGCAGCAGTTTGAGAAGTGTCGTCACAAACTGGAACTTGCCCGATGCGTGCGCGCCGCGGAGGTTCAGGAGCGTAATCGTGGCGATCAGCGCAATCGTTGTGACGGCCGCAAGAACACGGCTGGTCGCGAGCGCAGGCAGAAAGACGCTGAGATAACTGGTCGCGGCAATCGCCAGCGTGGCAACCGCCGTCCAGTAGGATACCCAGGTGCTCCAGCCGATCAGCGTTCCTGCCAAAGGGCCGAATGTGTCGCTGACGATACCGATCGGACCGCCTGCTGTTGGCCGGATGCGCGTGAGACGACTGATCACGATCGCCAGCACCATCGCGCCCGAAATCGTGATGGCCCATGCAACGATGCTGTTCCAGCCGAACGGTGCCAGCTGGGCCGGCAGCAGGTAAACGCCCGAGCCGATCATCGAGCCGACGACGAACGCGGTTGC
This sequence comes from Sphingomonas sp., assembly GCA_031429555.1. GTDB lineage: Bacteria > Pseudomonadota > Alphaproteobacteria > Sphingomonadales > Sphingomonadaceae > Sphingomonas_O. The sequence goes on from JANOZQ010000544.1 coordinate 8,503, forward strand.
CGTCGGGAGGCCGAGCTTGCGGGGGCCGGTCATGTCGCCCCCGCTCACCCGATCAGAATTTCGCGCCCAGTCTAAAACCGAATGTTCGCGGCGTGACAAGATAGGCATAGGGCCGCTGGAAGCATTGGCCACATTGCAGCCCGCGCGAGATTTGCGCCCGCTCGTCGAAAGCATTCTGTACGAACAGTTCGGCCGAAATCGACGTCCAGTCATAACCAACCGCGAAATTGGCCGTCGTATATGCGGGCAAGCGACCAAGGGCAGTTGCTGTGATGAAATAATTGGTCGGGTCAGCAACTTTGACGGGATCAAATTCTTCTGCCGTGACTTTCTGGACACGGTTTCGGACATCTGCCGACGCAGAACTTGCGTGCGTTGCGCTCGCTTGAATATGCGCTTTGCCCGATCCCATCTCAATTTCGTAACGTGCACTGCCGCTCAGCTTGAAACGCGGTGTAACGGGCAGCCGCGTGCCCGTCGGCGAAATGATGTAATTCACCTCACCGCTGCCGCCCGGGGCGGTGCAGGCGAAACTTGGATCGGCGTAGCCACACAAGTTTTGGCGGGTCTTGGCGTCCGTGTAACTTGCGGCAGCACTTAGCGATAATCCGCGGGCGGGCGTCAGGTTGACGTCGATTTCGCCGCCTCTGATACGGGCATCAGGGCCGTTCTGGATTTGCGTGAAGCTGTTGGCGCCCAGGAAAGCAAACTGGAATGTCTTCCAGTCCTGTTGATACAGCGCGCCATTGATGCGCATTTTTCCGTCAAGCCAGGTTGTTTTCAAGCCAAGTTCGTAATTGGTCAGGAAATCGGGTTGATACGCGGCAAGACCTGCGCGGCGGTTGATGCCGCCAGGCCGGAAACCGCGTGACCATGCGCCGTAAACGAGTACGTCGCGATTGGGTTTCCATGTCAGGTTAAGACGATGGGTAAAGCCCTGGCCGCTGGCTTTGACAGGAACGAGGCCCTTACCTTGTGCGAACACAGCCAGATTGGTGCATGGGCCGCCGGAAACAGCCGCCGGGAGCAGCGTCAGCGAGCTGCTGTATGTGTCGCTGTTGCGGTCATAAAGCCTCTCGCCCGACGTTGTGAAGCATTGCGCAACGCCGGTGCGGTTGCTTCCTGCTGCGTTTGGCGGCGAGTCCGAAAATCCGTTCCCCGGATTCCGCCCGAAGCCGAAAAAGCCGATGATCGAATTGTCGTATATAAAACCGCGGCCACCCGCCGTAAGTATCAGGGTCGGCGTGATGTCGAAACTGGCCTCGCCGAACGCGGCGTAATCCTTGTCGATGCGCTTCTGCTTGGTCAGCCACAGAACACCGGGAAGGCCGTTCACCGAGCGCTCCGCTGCAAGACCCGCTACATTATAGATTTCTTCGATGTCATTCTGCTGACGCTGGTAGAACAGGCCAGCGACCACGCGGAAACGCTCGTCTTGGGGCGAAGCGACGCGGAATTCCTGGCTGAGCTTTGTGTAGCGAGGATTGCTCGCGACATTTTGTAGCGAAGAAATCTTGTTTCCTGCCGCGTTGTCGAAATAGAAATAGCCCGCAACGCCGCCCACGCTGGCGTAAAGGCTGTCATAGGCTTCGGCATAATCGGTGTAATCGCTGGTGCCGCGTATTTTGCGGTCAAGATAGGCGCCGGCATACGTCAAATCCCAATTGCCGATCTTGCCTTCGATGGTCAGCGCGCCCTGGATAAACCGGTCTTTACGACTTTCGGGACCGAAATGCTGAACCTGTAAATCACCGAGCTTCGTGTCAGTGCCAAAGCCGCCTTTCGATTTAGTTTCCTGGTACAGAACCGTCGGTGTCGCCGTCCAATTATCGTCGAGGTCGATTTTCAGCGCCGCTCGCCCGCCATAGGTGTCAACGACGTTGTAATCCTTTTTGACGAACGCCGCGTTGTTGATCGTAATCCCACCAGGCGAGGGCAGGAAACTGCGTGTTCCGGGGATATTGTCGATGTAGCCTGCATCGCGCTGGTAAAACCCGACAACGCGCAGCGCCGCACGGTCGCCGACGGGAAGATTGATGACTCCCTCAAGGCGACCGCCAACGCCGCCTTTCGCCACGGTGTTGACTTCACCGTCCACGCGGCCCGATGTTTCGCCTAGTTCGGGCTTGTTCGTAATAATGCGGATGGTGCCGGCCTGCGACGATGCGCCATACAGCGTGCCTTGCGGTCCCGACAGGCTTTCGATGCGGGCAATGTCATAGATATGAATGTCGAGCGTGCCGCCAATGGTCGTGATCGGCTGTTCATCGAGATAAAAGCCAACCGACGGCAGCGGGCCGGAATGGTTGCCGTCACCGCCCGACGCAACGCCACGCATATAGACATTGGTCGAACCGGGCTGCGACGTTTGAAACGCCACACTCGTTAGTTGTTGCGAGAACTGGTTGAAGTTGGTGATGTTGAGTTGATCGAGCTTCTTTGTGCCCAGCGCTTGGATGCTGATCGGCACATTCTGCAGGCTTTCCGACCGCTTTTGCGCCGTGACGATGATTTCATCACCACCGTCGACAGTTTCAGCCGGAGCGGTTTGTGCAAGAGCGGGTGACGCGATAAGCATTGTGGTGGTCAAAAGGGCAGCAGTAAGTGTGCGGCGCGATGTCATTTTGGACCCCATTTTTTATTCGCGACAAGTTTGTGACTCCAGAGAGTCGCGGTCAACGGTTAACTGCTGCGACGCGGCAATTGCGCACTTAGCCGTGGCAGATTTGCAACTATTGCGGGGCGGCGGGGTAGGACGTCAGAATGTTGCCGAGCGCGGCTTTCAGGGGATCGAGATAAGGCTCGAAAGCCTGCCACCCTTCGGTGCCGTCACGGAAGATCGGCTGGCGCACCTGTTCGGAAGACGGCGTGCGGACGGCGCGTTCGGTTTTGTGAA
>JANOZQ010000545.1:0-2730 GCA_031429555.1 Sphingomonas sp.
GCCGCTGCCCAAGGGCAGCGAAGAAATGGCACTCGGCCGCGTCGACAAATTCCGCCATGCGTCGGGTGGGTCAAAGACCGCCGAAATCCGCCTCGACATGCAGCGCACAATGCAGAAACATGCTGCCGTTTTCCGCGACAATGACCTGCTCGACGAAGGAAAGACCCTCATCGACAAAGTCGCCGCGCGCATTGCGGATGTGCAGGTCAGCGACCGCAGCATGATCTGGAACACCGACCTGATCGAAACGCTTGAGTTGGACAATATGCTTCCCCAGGCCGTCGTCACGATGCACAGCGCCAGCAACCGCCACGAGTCACGCGGCGCGCATATGCATGAGAGTTTTCCGGATCGGAACGATGCGCAGTGGATGAAACACACATTGGCATGGCGCGAAGGCACCGGCGTAAAAATCGATTACCGCCCCGTACATGACTATACGCTCACCGACGAGATCGAGTATATTAAGCCCAAGGCGAGAGTGTATTGAGCTTTTTGTTGCCTATTTATCTAAGATGTTGGAAACGTTTCAATATTGTCCTCTTTGTCGGCATAGCGATTACAATTGCATTCTTGTACAGTGCAGGATTTCTCGCGCTTTCAAAGTTCGGATATTGGCCGCGTTGGGGTAATCCCGAGTCATGGTCTTCATATCCCTTCGCCAATCATCGAGATTATTGGCATTATGTAAACATCAACATCTCATTCGGGTTGTTGTTTTCGATGGTTGCCTTTTTAAGTGGTCTGGCCAGAATTGGGCACGATCTAATGAAAAAATGCTATAATTTTAGATCGCTATATCTCGAGTATGCTCTCTTGGGATTGGCCATATTCTTTGTGCTCGATCCATTCGGCCTGATCCCGTGGATTTTAGATTAAGGCTAAGTTGACAGTTCACTCAACGCCCCGTCACCCCGGGCTTGACCCGGGGTTAGGCTCCCTTCGCTAACACCCAAAGAAAAAGCCGAACCCCGGCTCGGGGGCCGGGGTGACGGATGCTTTGGCTAGACTCTTTACCTACCGCACCTCCACCAACCGTTCCCCCGCCTCGAGCGCCGTAACGACCCCGTCCCAACGCACCTCAAGCCATGCCGCCAAAGCACAGTTGGTCGCATTGCCGATCCGCACCCACACCAGCCGATAATTAACCGGCGGATGGCGCGTAAGGAAATCATCGTCCTTGGTGATGAGGATCAGATCGTTCGACACGGCATAGGCAGCAACGTCACGATCCGGCGTTTCCCCGGCCAGAACCTCGGTAACATGCACCGCCCGATGTGCGCGCGCTTCCAGCCACCGGCACAATCCCGGCGGCAATTGCGCCCCGATCAGGAACTTCATGCAGCCGCTTGGACGACGCTATGATCCACCGCCTGCGCTGCATAGGCGAGGCTCGCGCGAATATCGTCGGCGGTCAGATAGGGAAAATCAGCCAGCACCTCGGCCTCGCTCGCGCCACCGGCAAGCATCGCAAGAATATCCGCCACACGCACGCGTGTTCCCGCTAAGATCGGGCGACCGCCGCATACTTCGGGGTTGATTATGATGCGCTGAGCCATGACTTTTGTTCGCATGTCTGCCACGCTTTTGCAATCCAAACGCCCTTCGAGGAACTTACCTTCCCCATGACCATTTTCGACCGAGCCAAAGCCCGCGCCGACGAGATTGCCCCTGCGCCCGCCGACACGCCCATTGCCGCCGCCGCGACGGCGTTCGGCTTCGGGCTGCTCGTCATTTTCATTTTCCTCGCGATCCAGTGGTTGGGCGCGCCCGATTGGGCCGCATGGGCGGGCGCGGCGTTGGCGTATGCCGGCATTGCCTATGGCGACTGCGTCCTCGGCTGGAACCGGCACAAGGCCGAATATAAGGACGCGCTGGCCTACCTAAAATCCGAAGCGCCGCCGCGTTCGATGCACTGATGATAAGAATTTTCATTGCTGTCATCGCCTTTGCACTGCCCGCCGGTGCCATTGCCCAAGAAGCCGCGCCGATCATCGTCACGGGCCGGGGTCTTGCGGCACCGATCGGCAGCGAAGCCTATGACAGCGTCGTCATTGGCCACGACCGGTTGGCGCTCAACGCGTCGGGCCGGATCGAAGACATACTGGGCGACGTCGCGGGGCTCCAGCAATTCCGCCGCACCGACAGCCGCGCCGCCAATCCGACGAGCCAGGGCGCAACCCTGCGCGGCATTGGCGGCAATGCGTCCAGTCGCGCGCTCGTCCTGCTTGATGGCGTGCCACAGGCGGACCCGTTCACGGGCTATATTCCCTTTTCGGCACTGCGGCCCGAGCGGTTGGCGTCGGCGCGCGTGACCAGAGGTGGCGGCGCAGGCGCATTCGGCGTCGGGGCCGTTGCGGGGACCATCGAACTGGCGAACGGTGGCCCCGATGACCTGCCCGCCATGTCGGCACGGGCATTCGGCGGCAGCCGTAACGCCACTGAAGTCTCTGGCGGAATCGTCCAGCGGCTTGGCAAGGGCTTTGCAAGTTTGAATGCAGGGTGGGACCGTGGTGGCGGCTATATCCTGATCCCCGCAACGCAACGCGGCACGGCGGATGTTCCAGCCCGCTATGATGCCTGGAGCGCGGCTCTGCGCGGGGTTGCGCCGATCAATCCCGGGCTTGAAGTGCAGGGCAACGCGCTGATCTTCGACGACCATCGCCTGCGCGGGCTTGCAGGGACGGCCTCGCGCAGTCGCGGTGCCGATGCCAGCATCAAACTGGTCGG
>JANOZQ010000546.1:0-2130 GCA_031429555.1 Sphingomonas sp.
ATCGTGCGAACGCATCGCGGATCGCCCGAGCAAGCGGCGGCCGTCCTCGCCTGGCCCACCGGCGGCGGGCTTGCCGATATTTACGAAAGCCGCAAACTCGACATATTGGCCGACATTTTTAGCGACCGTTTGTTCGATCAACTCCGCGAAGCCGAAGGCGCAAGCTATACGCCGGGCGTGAGCAGCAGCTGGCCGACGGGGTTCAACTCGGGCGGCAGCTTCGTCGTGATGGCGCAATTGAAACCCGAGCGGATCGACACTTTCTTTCGCATCGCGCGTGCAGTGGCAGCAGATTTCATCAACAAGCCGGTGACCAGCGATGAACTCGTCCGCTCGCTGACGCCGATGCGCCAGTCCATTGACCGCGCGGCAAACGGTAGTGGCTTGTGGATGGCACAGCTGGCGGGATCATCGACCGACCCGACCAAGCTCAATTCGCTCCGCACCCTGTGGTCCGACTACGCACGGATCACGCCGGCAGAGTTACAGATTACGGCCAAACGCTGGCTGGTGGCCGAGAAGAGTTTAGCGATGATTGTCGTGCCGGAGAAAAAATAAGGACCGCGTCACCCCGGCGGAGGCCGGGGTCTCTGGAATTTGGAATACAACCGTCGAGCGGTCCCGGCCTCCGCCGGGACGACGGTCTAAAGGACATACTTACTCAAATCGGTATTCCGCGCCACGCTAGCCAGCTGCGCATCGACATAAGCGGCATCAACCGTCAAGGTTGATCCCTGCCGGTCTTCGGCGTTGAAGCTGATGTCTTCGAGCAGCTTTTCCATCACCGTCGACAGTCGCCGCGCGCCGATGTTTTCAAGGGACGCATTCACTTCGGCCGCAATGTGCGCGATCGCGGCAATGCCGTCATCGGTGAACGTGATGGTCACGCCTTCAGTGCCGAGCAGCGCCTGATACTGATCGGCGAGGCTCGCGCGTGTATCCTTCAGGATGCGGACAAAATCCTCCTCGGTCAGTGCTTTCAATTCAACGCGGATGGGGAGGCGACCCTGAAGTTCGGGCAGCAGATCGCTCGGTTTCGCCACATGAAACGCGCCCGATGCGATGAACAGGATGTGGTCGGTTTTCATCGGACCATATTTGGTCGCGACCGTTGTGCCCTCGATCAGCGGCAACAGGTCGCGCTGGACGCCTTCACGGCTGACCGATCCGCCGCGCACATCGCTGACCGCGATCTTGTCGATCTCGTCGAGGAAAACGATGCCATTGGCTTCCGCGTCGGCCAATGCAACGCGGCTTAATTCTTCTTGATCCAACCGTTTGTCGGCTTCCTCCTCGACCAGTTTGGACCAGGCGGCGGGCACGGTAATCTTGCGGCGTTTGAGCTGGTTGCCGCCCAGCTTGCCCATCATTTCGCCAAGGTTAATCATGCCGATATTCGCGCCGCCCGGGATTTCGAAGGGCATTGCCGGTGCCGCTTCGAGTTCGATCTCGATCTCGGTTTCGGCCAAGTGTCCGTCGTGAAAGCGCTGGCGGAAGGCGGCGCGGGTGGCTTCGGATGCGCCTTTCCCGGTCAGCGCGTCGAGCAGGCGGCCCATCGCGGATTCCTCTGCTTTGTCGATCACGGCGACGCGACGGCGTTCTTTTTCGAGGCGAATGGCTTCCTCGACAAGATCGCGCGCGATCTGTTCAACGTCACGACCGACATAGCCGACTTCGGTGAACTTGGTCGCTTCGACCTTGACGAATGGTGCGTCAGCAAGTTTGGCGAGACGCCGCGAAATCTCGGTCTTGCCGCATCCCGTCGGCCCGATCATCAGGATGTTCTTGGGGCTGACCTCGTCGCGCAGATCGGCGGGCAATTGCTGCCGCCGCCAGCGATTGCGCAACGCCACTGCCACCGCGCGCTTCGCCTCGGTCTGACCAACGATATGTGCATCGAGCGCGGCGACGATTGCCTTCGGGGTGAGTTGGTCGTTCATTCCAATGTCCTATTCTTCATCCCACCGAAAGCTGGGATCCCGTGCGGGTCGGGTGCATTTCGTTGTCATGGGATCCCAGCTTTCGCTGGGATGACGGTTATGGGGCGGCATTCTCGATCACTTCAACCGTGAGACGGTCATTGGTGTAGACGCAAATCTCCGCAGCAATCGCCATTGCCTTGCGCGCGAG
>JANOZQ010000547.1:0-2894 GCA_031429555.1 Sphingomonas sp.
AAAGCATCCCTCGCTGCGCCCGACTTTGCCCCACGTCGCGATATGGTCTTCGCTGACATAATCCGCGCCGTGGACAACAATTGCGCGGGGTTCGGCGTTGCTGTTGTCGGCATCGAGGCCGAGCAGGCGCATCGACTGGCCATGGATGCCTTCGTAGATCTGGCCCGTCAGATAGGCGCCATCCGATGTCGCGAGCGATCCCGGATCATTCGAAAATCGCTGGAGCCATCCCGAATGGTCGGGGTCGGACCCCTTCCCGTGCGCCACGAGATAGGCGTTCGACTGACCGCTGATCAGATCGACGATGTGAAAGCGCAAGTTCCGCGAAGCGATGCTGAAATCGGCAATGGCCACGCGGTCGCGATAGGGTATCACCGCCTTGTGCCGGTCAAGTGCCGCCTTTGCCCGCTCGAGCATGTCGCTGGCGGCAAGGTGAACTTTAACGGGTGACAACAAGGTCGCGTCTGGCGGTGGCAGGATCGACCCCTCTGGCACAATCGCCTTGGCAAGCGAACGCGGCATGGCGGCAATGCCAAGGCCTGCAAGTGCCAGAGTCGAAAAAGCGCGACGATCCATGCCCGACCTATACCGCATTACGCTGAACGTCCCAATAACGCGTTATTGCGCCGGTTGCGTTTCGTTGGCCGCAGCCCCGGAAACATCATCCGTCGGCAGGCGTGACGTCAGGCCGGTGGCATCGGCGTCGTCACGCATCTGTTCGGTGTCGGTGAATTCAGGCAGGGGTGCAGCAGCGTTCGTGACGTTGACGGCAACATTTGCCGGTGCCGCTACCTCGACGCTGTTCAGCGCGTTCGCGTCCTCGACCGGCACTTCGATCGTCATGTTATCCTCGATCAGTTCGCCGGGCGATTCGTCCTTTTTGCCGCACGCCGACAGGCCCAAGGCGGCGGTCAAAGCAAATATTGCGACGGCATAGGCTGAACTACGCATGATTTTCATGATCCTTTCGAAGCCGTAACGATGGCAGCGACCCAGCGCGAGGCGGCGTCGATCTTACCTGCAAGCAGCTTATCCCACTTATACGGGTCGTCGCGGAAATTCATTGTCCCGTTGGCACTTGCATAGGCCGTCCAATAGAGCAGATAAACGGCCACCTTCTGCGATAATTGCACGCGTTGCGTCTTGCCTGTGTCAAGCGCGGTCTGCACGGCCGATCCGGCCCAGACCGGGTCTTTCTGGAGCATCAACATCGCAAGCGGCAGCGGCTTTTCGAGCCGTACGCAGCCGTGGCTGGCCAGCCGGTCAAAACTCGCAAATTTGGTGCGCAACGGCGTGTCGTGGAGATACACCGCAAACGGATTGTCAAAATCGAACTTCAACCGCCCGAGTGCGCTGGTCGGGCCCGCAGGCTGGACAATACGCTCGCCGGTTTCAGGCGTGCCGACAATCTTGTAGCCCTGTGCCAGCAGCGTCGCGCGTCCCTTCGGCCATAGTTCCCGCTTCGCAATCGACGACGGCACGTTCCACGGCGGATTGAGGACAATGCTGTGGATGCTCGATTGCAGCATCGGCGTTTCATTGCCGCCGGGGCTACCCGTCACCGCGCGCATCGATGCAACCGGCGCATCGCCTTCAAACACGGTCAGCACAGCCGCGGCGATATTCACCTGAACACGGTTGACCGGCAAATCCTTGGGCAACCAGCGCCACCGCTCCATGTTCGCCATGATCGAACCGATCCGGTCGGCAACCGGCACATTGAGCGCGGCCAGCGTGCGGGCATCGAGCAGTCCGGTCGGGTTCAAACCATAGCGCCGTTGCGCCCGCTGGATCGCCCCTGTCAGCTTTTCGGTCGTCGTAATGCTTTTGTCTTCCAGCATGAGCCGTGCGCGGACCAGATCGCTCGCCGACTTCGCCGTCAAAACGGGCCAGCCGCCCGCCGCCTTGATGGCTTCATAGGCAGCAAGGCCTTTGCGCAAAGCCTCATACCCCGCATAGGGCGGCGTCAATGCATTCGCCCATTGCGAAAGCCGGTCAGACGCGACGGCCTGCGCAAAGGCGGGCAGCGGATCATAAGCGGCGGGGCGCAGGGCCCAGACTTCGAGAAAGTCCGCCGTCTCGATCCGTCCCGAATGCAGAGCACGGGCGCGGTCGAGCACCGCACGGACCAGCGCATCGCCTTCCAGCGACGGCGCAGTCGAACTCGCCGCGCCGAGGCCCTGACTGGCGCCTGCGTTTAGCCAAGCGGTGAGCGTGGCGGCCTGGGCAGGCGACAGCGTGGGAAGCGGTACCGGCACTGTTGCGACAATTGCGGGTGCGGGCGGTGGCGCTGGCGGCACGACCTCGGGCGTTTGAGCAAAGGCCGGTGCGGATGACAGTGCCAGCAAAGCAAATATTGAACGGAATTTGATCATCCCGATCAATTAGGGACTTGGCGGTGCAAAAGAAACAGCTTCCTTACGGGACCAGCACGGTGTCGACTGCAATCAGCGCGGTGTCGGGATAATCGGTCGTGTAATGCAACCCCCGGCTTTCATGGCGTGACACCGCCGAGCGAACAATCAGATCGGCCACTTCAACCAGGTTGCGCAACTCAATCAGGTCGGGCGTGACGCGGAAATTGCCGTAATATTCGCCGACTTCCTGCCGGAGGAGGGAAATACGGTTGGCCGCACGCTCAAGCCGCTTGGTGGTCCGCACGATGCCAACGAAATTCCACATGAACTGGCGTATTTCGCGCCAGCATTGCTGGATCACGACTTCTTCATCGCTGTCGGTCACGCGACTTTCGTCCCACGGGCGGATCATCGGCGGCGCGGGGAAACTGTCCCAATTGGCGGCAATGTCCTTGGCGCAAGCTTCGCCGAAAACGAGGCATTCGAGCAATGAATTCGATGCCAGCCGGTTCGCGCCGTGCAACCCCGATTGGGTGA
>JANOZQ010000548.1:0-9693 GCA_031429555.1 Sphingomonas sp.
TCAAGCGGTTGCTTTCCACGCCGACATCGAAGTCGGCTTCCTGCACGCGGACATCAATCATCCGCCCGTGACCGGCGGGAAAAAGGCAATTTCCTTCGCACCAGCGATGGACGCATCAAAACCGACCATGCCGAGATCCACAGCAGCGCGGAGCCGATCCGGATCGGCAAAGGCGCGGGCATGGCCATCGCTGCGCATGGCAAGATAGGTGGCAAGCGCAGCGACTGTTGTCACATCATCGGGGATGTGGACAACTTCCTCACCCACACCCACGGCATCGCGAACCCACGCGAAATAGAGGATCGTCGCCATCCGGTCAGTCCATATGCTTGATACCGACGCGGAGATAATCCCAGCCGGTCACGAGCGTCAGCGCAGCAGCGGCCCACAGCGAGCCGACACCAATCTGTTTGATCCAGACCAGCCCGGGCAATGCGCCAGCCAAAATCAGCGCGCCGAGCGCCACCATCTGCAAGGCTGTCTTCCACTTCGCCAGTTGCGACACAGGCAACGACACCTGCAAACCGGCAAGAAATTCGCGCAGCCCCGATACAGTGATCTCGCGCAGCAGGATAATGATCGCCGGGATGATATGGATGCCACTGATCGACGCCGCTTCGTGGCGCGTTCCGACAAGCATCATGATAACGGCGGCAACCATGATCTTGTCGGCAATCGGATCGAGGAACACGCCGAGCTTCGACACCTGGCCGTTGGCACGCGCCAGATAGCCGTCGAAATAATCGGTGATCCCCATCAGGCAATAGAGCGCAAAGCCGAGCGCGTAACCCAGCTCCCATCCCGGAAACCAGATCAAGGCCACCAGCAGCGGCACCGTGACAATGCGCGAAAGTGTGAGGATGTTGGGAAGGCTCATCATGTTGACGCCCGCGTTATAGCGTTTGGCTCGCCACGCAAAGCTGTCTATGGCGCGCGCAGTCGCAACGGGCGGGGAACCCTTTTACCTTTATGCAAAATACGACCCACCTGCTGCGGGCACGACGCTTCCTGCCACTGTTCGTGACCCAGTTTCTCGGCGCGATGAACGACAATCTGTTCAAAAATGCGATGGTCCTGTTCGTCGTCTACAACGTTTATTCGGACCCCAAGCAGGAAGAGCAGTTCAGCGGGCTGGCAACAGCGCTGTTTATCATTCCGTTTTTTCTGCTGTCCGCTGTTGCAGGACAGTTGGCCGACGCACGAGACAAGGCAAAGCTGGTGCGGATCGTCAAAGCCGCCGAAGTCGGCATCATGCTGGTCGGCGCGGCAGGGCTGTTGACCGCAAACATACCGCTGATGCTGACCGCGCTGGTCGCTATGGGCGTCCATTCGACGTTCTTTGGTCCAATCAAATATGCGATTCTGCCACAGCATCTTGAACGCGACGAAGTGCTTGGCGGCACCGGACTAATCGAAGCGGGTACCTATATTGCGATCCTCGCAGGGACCATTCTTGCCGGATTTATCAGTGCCCATGTCGCTGCGATTGCCGTTATTGTTATCGCCGTTATTGGCTGGTTCAGTGGGCTCAAAGTGCCCCCTGCCCCGCCTGTCGGCACCCCTGAACCCATTGATTTCAATATTTTCCGCGCGTCCTACAAGCTCGTTTACGGCACGATGCACATCCCGCGCTTGTTCCTTGCGATTATTTCAATCAGCTTTTTCTGGACCATCGGCACCGTGCTGTTCATCCAGTTTCCGCCGCTCGTCAAAAATGTCCTGACGGCAGACAAGGAAGTCGCCAGCTTGTTCCTTGCCATTTTCTCGGTCGGCATCGCTATCGGATCCATCGTGATCAACCGGCTGTTGAAAAGCGAAGTCTCGGCGCGTTACTCGCCTGTTTCCGTCATAGTCATGGGCGTGTTTGTCGTCGCATTCCACCTGATCGCGAAAAACTGGGTTCAGGATAACGGCGGCGAGCTTTACAAGATCAGCGAGTTTCTGGCGCACCCCGGCGCAATTCCGCTAACGCTTGCGCTTCTTGGCATCGCAATTGCGGGCGGCATGTTCGTCGTTCCGCTCTATGCGTTTCTGACCACGACAGTACCGATCAGCGAAACCGCGCGAACCGTGGCGGCGAATAATATTGTCAATGCGGGTTGTATGGTCGCAGGGTCTGCGCTCGCACTGGGGTTGAGTGCTGTTGGTGTTTCCGCCGTCAACCAGCTGCTGATGACGGCCGCGATGTGCATCGTGTCGGCATGGCTTGCTTGGAAACTACACCAAGCCTGCGTTGCGGGCGATTGCCCGTAACAAAATATGCTCCTGCGCAAGCGGGGACATAACGGGCAAAGCCTTGGGGGGTGAGTTCGCTTTCAGCCATCCCCGCCAGGCCCGCTTACGCAGGAGCATGCAGGATCAGCGGCGGCGTGCGCCCCTGATCCCGCGTCCCACGCCTTGCGGCTTGTGGAATCCCTTTGCACGGGTGACATCGACCGAGCGTGTCACATTTCCGCTGGAACGTGAAAGGCTGGCATCGCGGTTGTAAACCGTGCGGCCATCCCCGCTCACGATATTCTGGTTCGCGGTGAAGCCGGTATCGGTTTTTGTGCGGTTCCCCGACAGTGCATAGGTTTGGCCGCCGCGTCCGGTCGCGGTGCCGGTGGTCGTGGACCCCGTATCGGTGCGCGTGCGGTCATAGTCATAACTGCGGGTGCGTCCGGCAAACCCGGTCTGTGAACCCGAGACCGAGACACCGGTGTCCGAGCGGGTGCGGCTGTAATCGCTGCTGGCCGTGGCACCGTCACGGGCACGGACAACGTCGGTTTCGCGGGTTAGTGTGCCCGCCGCCTTGTCGCGGACAGTCGTGCGGGTACCGTCGAATTTGGGGCCATCGACTGTTACGGTTTTGGTGACAGGTTCGGCCGTTGCGGCTGTGGCGATCAGCGCTGCTGCACTTGCAATAAACAACATGGTTTTCATCGAACTACTCCGTGTTGAACAATCCGGTGCCGGTCAGCGGCATCCGAATGGTTCAACGCGGCTGGTCCGAGTTCCCTTCGATGGCGGCATCAACCGGCGCTGGTTTCATCGCGGCACGGCGTTGTTCGGCACGCGCACGCATGACTTCGACGGCTTGCGGATTGGCCGCACGAAACGCACGCCGTTCGGCCTGACGCGTCTGCAATGCCGCGCGCAGTTCGGGTCGTTCGGCAAGGAAGGCCTTGCGTTCGCTCTGGGGTAAACGGCGCAGTTCGCGAACTTCTGGATTGGCCTGGATAAAGGACTTCTCCTGCGCCAGCGCCTGTTTGATGACCGGCACCAGTTCGGGATTTTGCCGGATGAATGCCCTGCGTTCGGCGCGCTTCTCGGCACGACGGGCCATTGCGGCCATTGCGGCGGGGCGGATGTCCGTCGGGTTGGCAATACTGCCGGGATCGGTCAGGCCGGGATCAGCAGGTTGCGTCGCGACCGTAGCGGGTTTCGGGGCGACCACCATTTTCGGGGCGGGCTTCGATTTCGCTCTGGGGATCGGCGCGGGGTCAGGCGCGGGGGCAAGCATTGCGGTCAACACCGGCACACGGATTCCTGCCGCGCCGAGCAACCCCGATGCAACAGCGGCTGCACTGACCATCCCTGCTGCGACGGTTCCTATGATCGCCCGCCGTGCCAGTCGCCAGCCGCCACGGCGGTCGCGCGGGGCAGGACGTGATGTCGGCGCAGTGACGGCCATCATCCGCTCGGCAAACCCATCGCGCGGCGCAGGCACGTCGAAACGGTCGAGCGCAGCGCGCAGATCAGGTGCGAAGTCATTGCGGCTCATAGCGTGTCCCCTGCGTCACCACTGGCCAGCGCGCGCTTCAACGCCCCCCGCGCGCGCAGCAACAATGATTCGAATGCCTTGATATTCATCTCCATACTTTCTGCCGCAGCCGCATTCGGCTGATCCTCATAATAGGTCAGGACGATGGCCGCCCGCTGGTTGTCGGGCAGTGCCGCGATTGCCGCGACCACCCGTTGCCGTTCCTCCTCCGCCTCGATCAACGCCGGTGCCAAAGGCGCGTCATCCACACGCTCGGGTACCGCTTCGTCGCTGGCAAAACGCCGCCGACGCAAGCGGTCAAGGCACAGGTTCATCGTCACCCGTGTCAGCCAGGCACCGATGCCCGAACCCCCTGCCTGCCCCGATTCTCCGAACTTCCAACGTCCGGCATGTTGCCAAAGCCGCGACAGGGCTTCCTGCGCCACGTCCTCGGCCTCCACCGGATCGCCGGTCATGCGGTAGGCAATCCTGTGCAACGTCCGTGCGTGCGCATCGACCACAAGGCGAAACGCCACCGCATCTCGACGCAGGACGCGCGCCATCAAAGCGTCATCGGGCGCGCATTCCATATCAACATCGGCAAACGCTGCACTGGCCAAGCCGGACTCCTTGTCTGTGTCCGGACCTTATACGCTCAGCGTTGAAAAAACCTTCGGCTCAGGAAAGAAAACCGAAAAACGCCAGGAACGCGGCTGTGAAACTCAGCATGAAGAATTTGAGATCCCCCATCGACGGTTCCTGTACCGTTGGCGTCAGCGTTTCGGGGGGAAGCAAGCGGCGGAACGGATGCCGTGCGGCTTCATTGGTGAGAACAAGCGACCTTTTCATGGCCAAATGTTAACGCGGCGTTGACCATCATGGCGATGGACAAAGGGGGTTAATGAATGTCCGGTTTCGGGATTCCGGTTGATTCAGATCATCGCCATCCCGCCGTTGACGTGCAGCGTTTGTCCGGTGACATAGGCTGCCTCGTCCGACGCGAGATAAACCACCGCTGCGGCGATGTCGGCCCCTTCACCCAGTTTTCCCGCCGGAATGCGGGCGGTCAGCGCGTCCTTCTGGGCATCAGGCAAGCCGTCGGTCATTGGCGACGTGATGAACCCCGGCGCGACGCAGTTCACTGTGATACTCCGGCTCGCCAGTTCCTGCGCCAGTGCTTTCGACATCGCGGTCAGGCCGCCCTTTGACGCCGCATAGTTCGCCTGCCCGGGATTGCCGGTCGTGCCGACGACACTGGTGATGGTGATAATCCGGCCATGCCGTGCTTTCATCATTGGCTTTGACGCGGCGCGGATCAGGCGGAAAGCCGCTTCGAGATTGATCCGGATGACGTCCGACCATTCGTCGTCTTTCATCCGCATGACAAGATTGTCGCGCGTGACGCCGGCGTTGTTGACGAGAATGTCGAGCTTTCCGCCCAGTGCTTCGATGGCGGCAGGGATCAGTGTTTCGACGGCTTCGGCATCGCCCAAGTTACAGGGCACGATGACTGCACCGGGGATGTCCGCCGCAACCGCTTTCAAAGCATCCTCGCGCGTGCCCGATAACGCAACCGTTGCGCCCTGAGCCGCGAGCGCCTTTGCGACTGCCGAACCGATCCCGCCCGAAGCGCCGGTCACGAGCGCCGTTTTCCCTGTCAGATCGAACATCAAATTTCCTTTGCCGCTGCTTCGAGATCGGCCATCGTGACCACGCCGCGCTGCTTGCAGTCGGCATTGATGCGCCGGATCATCGGGCCGAGCACTTTGCCGCCAAATTCGACAAATTCGCTGACACCCGCGTCGCACAGCGCGACAACAGTTTCGCGCCAGCGCACCATCGCTGTGACCTGCTCGACCAGCAACCGCGCAATCTCGTCCGGGTCGACTACAGGGGCAGCAGTGACATTGGCATAAATTGGCACCAGCGGTGCCTGAATCCGCGCGGTCGCCAGCGCATCGGCCATGACCGGCTGCGCCGGCGCCATCAACGGACAGTGAAACGGCGCCGACACCGGCAACGTGATGACATGCTTGGCCCCTTGCTCGCGCGCCACTCTCATGGCGCGGGCTATTGCCTGCACATGGCCCGAAATGACGACCTGATTGCCGCCATTGTCGTTGGCGATCGCACAGACCTCGCCTTGCGCTGCGTCGGCCGCGAGCGCGGTGACGGCATCGAAATCGAGGCCCAATACAACAGCCATCGCGCCGACGCCGTCGGGCACAGCCGCCTGCATCGCCTGCCCCCGCGTTTTCAAAAGGCGCGCCGTGGTCGACAGGTCAAGTGCGCCCGCCGCACACAGCGCGGTATATTCACCGAGTGAATGCCCGGCCACGAACGCTGCCTTGTCGGCGAGCCTTATCCCGCCTTCGCGCTCGAGCACACGCAATGTCGCAATCGCATTCGCCATGATTGCAGGCTGCGCATTTTCGGTCAGTGTGAGTGCCTCATCGGGGCCTTCGGTCATCAACCGGAACAGCGACTGCCCCAACGCCTCGTCGACTTCGCCAAAGACTTCGCGCGCAGCAGGGCTGGCATCCGACAAAGCTTTGCCCATGCCGACGACCTGACTGCCCTGTCCGGGGAATATAAATGCTTTCATAGCACGCCGCCTAGGCCAAACCGCACCGGCTTGCCAAGCCCGCTGCTTTCAGCCATAGCTGCGCGTCAACGAAAGCCGGAGGGGTGTGGTCATGGGGACCAGATCAGCGATCGGCATGGAAGGAAGACACCGCATGGCTCTATACGAGCATGTGTTTCTCGCGCGTCAGGATCTGGCCCAGGCTCAGGTTGATGGCCTCGCGGAAACCGCAACCAAGATTATCACCGACAATGGCGGAAAAATCGTCAAGACCGAGACATGGGGCCTGCGTTCGCTGGCCTATCGCATCGCGAAGAACCGCAAGGCACATTATGTCATGATCGAATTCGACGCGCCGACCAATGTGCCTATCGAACTCGAGCGCCAGACGCAGATCAATGAAGACGTGATCCGTTATATGACTCTTCGCGTTGACGGCCACGAAGCGGGTCCGTCAGCAATGATGCGCCGCAACGAAACGCGTGATCGTGAACGCTCGGAACGTGGCGAACGCCCGCGCCGTGACCGCGACGACCGCGAAGCCTTTTAAGGAGCTATAGACATGGCCCGCCCATTTTTCCGCCGCCGCAAAAGCTGCCCTTTCGCAGCAAAAGATGCACCGCAGATCGACTACAAGGATGTCCGCCTGCTTCAGGGATTTGTCTCAGAACGTGGCAAGATCGTCCCCAGCCGCATCACCGCCGTCAGTGCGCCCAAGCAACGCGAACTCGCCCAGGCGATCAAGCGTGCCCGGCACATCGGCCTCCTCCCCTATATCGTGAAGTGAGGCCAGACCCATGGAAGTGATCCTCCTCGAACGCGTCGAAAAGCTTGGTGTCATTGGTGACGTTGTCACCGTGAAAAACGGCTTTGCGCGCAATTTCCTCTTGCCCAACAAAAAGGCGCTGCGTTCGAACGCGGCCAACCTGAAGCTGTTCGAAGCCAACAAAGCCAAGATCGTCGCCGAAAACGACAATCGTCGCGGCGAAGCCGAAACGCGGTCGAAAGACATCGACGGCAAGTCGGTGACGTTGATCCGTCAGGCATCGAACACCGGCCAGCTTTACGGCTCGGTTGCCGTGCGCGACATCGTCGAAGCACTCGACGTTGACGGCATGCAGGTCCAGAAAACGCAGGTCGTGCTCAACAAGCCGATCAAGGCGATTGGCCTCTATGACGTCCGTGTCCAGCTTCATCCCGAAGTCGCGGTGTCGATCAAGGTCAACGTGGCGCGCAGCCCCGAAGAAGCCGATCTGCAGACGCAGGGCGTCGATGTCATGGCATCGATGTTTGAAAAGGACGAGGCCGGATTTACCGAAGCCTATGATCCCAATGCAGAGCCGGGCGAAATCGCGGTTGATGCACCAGTTGTTGCTGCGGACGCACCGACCGAGGGGTGATCTGGTTTCGATTGCTGGAATTTAAAGACCCGGTGGCGAAAGCTACCGGGTTTTTTGTTGTTGGTTGCGACGACGTTGCGGACATGCAGGGCTGGTGTGGTGGCCTGGGAACTTGCCATATGTTCAGGCTGCCCGCTGACACAATCGACACGGCAATGGTGTGCTAGAGACCACCGTCAAAGACAATTACCGAAATACCGTTTGGGTCAGTAAGGTAAAGATAAGAACTGCCCCAAGGTCTGTCGGTAGGTCCGCGGTATTCAATTGTCGGCGGCAACCCTGCCATGAATGCCTCAAGATTCTCCGTTCGAAACTGTAGGCTCATCCCGGCAAAATCCTTAGATTGCGGGCCTTCATAAATTTCAAGTAGCGCTTCTTTTCCGTCGCCTGCAAGAGCGAGGATACACCCAACATCATTCGCTTCCTGCCACTCCTCGACAACCCGCATCCCAAGGCAAAGCATGAAAAAGGCGCGGGTCTCTTGAAGCTTGGGCGTGATAATTTTGGTCTTGAGCGCTGAGGGCCACATCACAAACTCCTTCGACTTACCATTCCCGTGTCAGCATCTAACTTCCCGGATAATGGACCGAAGCGCCAAAGTCGCTTTGTTGGTCGGTGGCTGCGCGAGGGTGGCCTAATGTCGCGTAGCCCCGCATCGCTCAGTACCCCATCAACCCCAGAACTTCTTTCCGGCTGCGGTGGTCATCGAGAAAACACCCCATCAACCGCGATGTCGTCATGCCCACACCATGTGTGCGGACGCCGCGGCCCGTCATGCAGCCGTGCTGCGCTTCGATCACGACGGCCACGCCTTGCGGATTGAGGTTTTCCCAGATGCAGTTGGCGACTTCCGCCGTAAGCCGTTCTTGCACCTGCAAGCGCCGCGAATAGCCATTCAGCACGCGCGCCAGTTTCGAAATGCCGACCACGCGGTCTTTGGGCATATAGGCAATCGACGCCTTGCCGACGATCGGTGCCATGTGATGCTCACAATGCGACTGGAACGGAATATCCTTCAGCAGGACAAGTTCGTTATAGCCACCGACTTCCTGAAAGGTCCGCGACAGGTGATAGCCGGGATCCTCAAGATACCCCTCGCAATATTCCCGCCAAGCACGCCCGACCCGCGCCGGCGTATCAAGCAGCCCTTCGCGATCAGGGTCGTCACCAGCCCAGCGCAATATTGTGCGGACAGCGTCCTGAACGTCCTGCGGCACGGCGAGTTTCTGCTTTTCGGGAGATGGTTCGATGGAGTGATGATGATCAGCCATATCTCGCCCTACGCCGACTGCGGCCCGTTGCAACTAAAAACTGTCAAAGGTTTTGGACACCCGTCACTTGCCCTTACGGCAAGGCACATTGGTGCAGTGCGCAATAGGTAGCAGTTTGAAACTTGGCGGATTTTCGCCGATTCTTTCATTGACGCTTGCGTCAAGCGGACGCACATAGAAGGCAACCGGCGTGTAAAGCGCTATCCGCCGCAAAGCCCGGCATTTATTTAGGGGAGCCAACCATGCGTAAAATTCACTTTATCGGCACGTCGCTGCTCGCAGTGACAATGGCCCATCCCGCCTATGCTCAGGTCGCACCACAGGCCGCCGAAACTGAAGTTGCCGATGCAGACGAAATCATCGTGACAGCCACCAAGCGCGAACAGACGCTGCAGGATGTGCCGATTTCGGTGTCGGTTACGGGTTCGGACACAATCGAAAAGGCGCAGGTCCGCGATCTGCTTGACCTGCAGTCGGTGGTGCCTTCACTCAAAGTCGCACAGTTCCAGAGCGCTGGCCAGGTCAACTTCATCATTCGTGGCTTCGGCAACGGCAACGGCAACGACGGTATTGAAAGCTCGGTCGGTGTGTTCATCGACGGTGTCTATCGCTCGCGATCGGCAGCCGCACTCGACGATCTTCCCGAAATCGAGCGTGTCGAAGTCTTGCGCGGGCCGCAATCGACTCTGTTCGGTA
>JANOZQ010000549.1:0-1748 GCA_031429555.1 Sphingomonas sp.
GACTGTCCCTTCCGCGACGAGCATGCGGCTGTGCGGCAGCGTGCGCAGGACGTCGAGCAGGGCGTCATGATCGGCGTCAACGTCGATCCAGTTCACTTCGGTGCGCGGGGTCATGACTTCGCGCACCGGTCGGTCGGCAAGGCGGACGACGCCTGAAATGATCGCGCGTTCGCTTTCCTCGATGATGCCCGATTTGCTGGCCTCGGCAACGATCAGATGAAGTTCCTCGGCGGTCACATGGCTTTCGGATTCGCGGTTCATGCGCAGCAGGCGGAAGATGAGCGCGCTTGACTGGTCGAGCAGCCAGACGAGCGGGGCAGTGGCTTTGGCAAGCCAGACCATCGGCAGTGCCATTGTTGCGGCAATCGGTTCAGGGGCGCGCAGGGCAAATTGTTTGGGAACGAGTTCGCCGATCACAAGTGACAGAAACGTCGTGATGCCGATGACAATCGAAAAGCCGAGCGCCTGCGCGGTTTCGGGATCGACCCCAAGGCGCGCAATGCGCTCGCCGGTCGGGCCGCCAAGGCTTGCGCCCGAATAAGCACCGGCAATGATGCCGATCAGGGTGATGCCGATCTGGACCGTCGAAAGGAACCGTCCGGGATCTGCGCCGAGTTCGAGGGCAATGCGCGCCCCGCTGCTGCCCTTGCGCGCCAAAGCCTCAAGCCGGGGCTTGCGCGCGGAAACAATGGCGAGTTCGGACATGGCAAACACGCCGTTGAGTGCGACCAGCGCAAGGATGATCGCAACATCGGACCAGGGATAGGGATGCAGGGGGAGTGGTGCCATGGCGCAAATCAATGATTGAACGGTTTCTGTCGATTGCACAACAGGCGGATCATCCTCCGTTCAAGCCTGATGCGGAACAGGGCGGGTCATTCGCCGGTTTATCGGTGGAGGCCGCAAGGGAGAACAACATGATTTCGAAGATAACCAGCACTGTCCTTATCACCGGGCTGCTTGCAACCACTGCGTGCGTGACCGATCCGGATACCGGCAACCGGCGCATATCGAAGGCTGCGATTGGCGGCGTCGGCGGCGCAGCGGCGGGCTTGCTGCTCGGTGATCTGCTCGGCGGGCGCAATGACCGGACCGAAAAGATCGTGGGTGCCGGCATCGGTGCGGTCGCAGGCGCGGGCATTGGTGCCTACATGGATGCGCAGGAAAAGAAGCTGCGTGCGCAGACGGCGGGAACCGATGTTCAGGTTATCCGCGACGGCGATAATCTGGTGCTAAACATGCCATCGGGCGTGACCTTTGCGACGAACCAGTCGGCTATCCAGCCGCAGTTTCGCACGACGCTCGATCAGGTCGCACAGACGCTGACGTCGTATGAAAAGACGTACATCGATGTGTATGGCCACACCGATTCGACCGGCAATGACGGCATCAACATTCCGCTGTCACAGAACCGCGCTCGGTCGGTGGCGGATTACCTGACCACACGCGGCGTGCAGTCCGCGCGGATGGCGACGCAGGGGTTTGGGGCGAGCCAGCCGGTGGCGGACAATACAAGCGAGATGGGCAAGCAGGCCAACCGCCGCGTCGAGATCAAGATCGTGCCGGTGCGTGAAAGCGATGTGCGGCGCTAACGTCGCTCTGCAAAAAATGATCTGAGCAACGCCGCCGATTCGGCTTCACCCAATCCTGTGGTGATGTCGGGTCGGTGGTGGCAGGTCGGGTGTGCAAAGACGCGCGCCCCATGTTCGACACCGCCGCCTTTGGGATCGGGCGCGGCATAGTAAAGC
>JANOZQ010000550.1:0-2063 GCA_031429555.1 Sphingomonas sp.
GCGCGCATCAGCTGGCCGTTGTGCGCTTCGAGTTTCTTTTCGAGCCGCTCGAACAGCGTGAACGCATCGGCAGTCGCGCCCGCAAAGCCTGTGATCACCGAGCCGTCGTGGAGACGGCGAACTTTCTTTGCGTTCGGTTTCATGACCGTCTGGCCCATCGAAACCTGACCGTCGCCAGCAATGACGACTTTGCCTGATTTGCGGACCGAGACGATGGTGGTGCCATGCCAGACCGGCATGGACGACGTGCGTTCATTCATGACGGTTAATTGGGAACCGCTGCGTCCGATTGCAACATCACTGCCCCGATCACTGCTTGGCCAGCCCCTCCACCTTGCGGAGATCGACCGACGCGACCGCACCTTTCAGCACCTCGATGGAAGACGCTGAACCTTCGGCCTGGACCATGATCCGGTCCCCGACGATGGTCGAATATTCGCCGCGCTTGTCGGCGCTGTCGAATTTCTCGGTGGTCATCCGTCCATCGACTTTGCCTACTTTTTCATAGGACGTGCCCGACTGTTTCGACGACTGGACATTGAGCGCGCCGCCCAATGCCGCAAGGCCACCGAGCGCGCCCATGTCGGTCACGGTCAGCCTGATTTCGCTGTCGGTGCCGGTGTAGCGTGCCTCGGCCTGCGACCCGCCGACGCCTGCCGCCCCCATTGACGAGCTTTCGATGCTGCTCCGCGCGAGACCACCGAGCGATGCGGGCAAGAGACTCTGCAACACATCAGGCGCGATGGCAGGTTTGCCTTCGCCGCGTTGCATCTTGGTGGCCGCGTCTTCGAGTTTCTTACCGGCTTCCTCGAGCTTGCCCATGTCGACGGTGCCGCCGCCGGGGACAGTCATCGTGCCGCCCGCCGCGATGCCGGGAGCGTTGCCGCCGCTGACCATTCGCCCCGTCGCCATCGTCGCGATGGCACCCATGACCATCGAGATCACGACCATGACGACGACCACCACGATGATATACCCCGTCGCTTTTTCAGGCGGCGATTTCATCAGGAGTGGCAGCCCGAGAAAAATGAGATAAAAGGAATAGAGCCCGAGCAGGCCGAGAAAACCGAGCATCGGAATGATCCCGAATATTCCCGCAATCCACGCCGCCGTCGCGCCGAACGCAGCAACCTTGAACGCCGCGACTTTGTTCTTCGTGCCGCCGAACGAGGGGGCTAAGCCATCAATCACGAGTGCCAACAGGTAAACGCCGATCAGCGTCAGGATGTAGGACATAATCGATGATGTCAGCGCGCCCATGATCGACGGTTTGAAGCTGAACCCGAACGCGCCATAGCCGAACACGGTGCCGCCAATGAATTGCGCCACCGGCCCAATGGCAGCGAGCGGGAGTACCCAGCTGCGGTAGATATCGCCGATGCTTTCGGGCGAGGCCGCGATCTTTGGCCATTCGTCCTTTGGCGTCAGGATGATCGCCTTGGCGCGGTTGACCAGCCCCGTGACTTGTGGACCAGGATCGAATGACGTCCCCATCGCTTCTGCCTCCCTACTGCGTGCCGGCAGTGTTTACCGCTCCGCACGCAAAGGCAAGTGTGGGCTGCGGCTATTTCTCCACCCCCTTGGCTTTCCCCCAGCTCCGCGCCGCCGTATAACCCAGATAGCCGGTGCCAAAGAGTGCCCACATCGGTTCCGGAATGCCGCCGAGATAGGCATTCATCCCTTCGGAAATGCCGCGCGCCATGTCGGGGCGGACAGCGGCGATCAGGCCCATCGGGATGGCCCACAGGATCATCGTGTACATGACATAGAGAAAGCTCGGACGCGCGCGGCTGGTCCACGGGTCGGTGCTCTGCGCTTCGGCAACAATGGCGGTCATCTGTGTCTTGATGGCGTCCATCTCCTGGCTGCCCTGAAGTTTGAGCAGTTCGAGTTTCGCCGCGTCGCGGGCGCGGGGATCGGGAACAATCTTGTCGATCAGGCCGGCAATCGGGCTGATCAGAGCATCAAATATTGCCATGTTCGTCCTTTCAAAAGTCACACTAAAGTCACACCAAGAGTCTTTAAAATTAGCCGATCCGGTTCGCCAGCCAGCCATAAAGGAA
>JANOZQ010000551.1:0-1896 GCA_031429555.1 Sphingomonas sp.
ATGCGTCATAGCCTGTGGGATCAACGAGGTGGATGCTGTGCGCGGGCTGGGCTTTGTCAGCGATCAGCAACGTCGAGAACTCGATCACACAGGAACTCCGAACAGGTCATGCTCGTCGGCGTCTTCGATGCGGACGGGCACAATGTCGCCCTGTGCCAGACCACCGGCATCGCGCAAGAAAACATTGCCGTCGATTTCGGGCGCATCGGCTTGCGAGCGCCCTGTTGCGCCGCCGTCCTCGTCAATGTCGTCGATGATTACGTCGAGGGTTTTGCCGACTTTTGAGGCAAGTTTTTCGGCACTGATCCGCGCTGTCAGTTCCATCAGGCGGGCGTAGCGTTCTTCCTTGACAGCTTCGGGCACGGGGTCGGGGAGGGCGTTGGCCGCTGCCCCTTCGACAGGTTCGAAACGAAAAGCACCGACGCGGTCGAGTTGGGCTTCGGTCAGCCAGTCCATCAGATATTGGAAATCTTCTTCGGTTTCGCCGGGGAAGCCAACGACGAAGGTCGAACGGATCGTGATGTCGGGGCAAATCTTGCGCCAGCTGTGAATGCGCTCCAATACTTTGGCTTCGTTGGCCGGGCGTTTCATTGCTTTGAGCACGCTTGGCGCCGCATGCTGGAACGGGATGTCGAGATAGGGCGTGATCAGGCCCTGTGCCATCAGCGGGATGACCTGATCGACATGCGGGTAGGGATAGACATAATGCAGCCGAACCCATGCGCCCAATGACCCCAGTTCACGCGCTAAGTCGGTCATGTGCGCGCGGACTTCACGGCCATGCCATTCGCGGGGCTGGTGCTTGATGTCCACGCCGTAAGCCGACGTGTCCTGGCTGATGACCAGCAGTTCCTTCGTTCCCGCAGCGACCAGTTTTTCGGCTTCGCGAAGGATCGCGTCGGGGCGGCGGCTGACGAGATCGCCACGGATGCTGGGGATGATGCAGAAAGCGCAGCGATGGTTGCAGCCCTCGGAAATCTTCAGATAACTATAGTGGCGCGGTGTCAGTTTAAGACCGCTGTCGGGCACCAAATTCAGAAACGCATTGGCGGGCATCGGTGCGGCTTCGTGCACGGCACCGACAACGGCTTCATATTGGTGGGCACCGCTGATCGCGAGCACTTTGGGAAAGCGCGCGCGGATCATTTCGGCTTCCTGGCCGAGGCAGCCAGTGACGATCACGCGGCCATTTTCAGCCAAGGCCTCGCCGATCGCTTCGAGCGATTCTTCTTTAGCCGAATCGAGAAACCCGCAGGTGTTGACCAGTACGACGTCGGCCCCCGCGTAATCAGGCGATAGGCCGTAACCGTCGGCGCGGAGCTTTGTCAGAATGCGTTCGCTGTCGACCAATGCTTTGGGACAGCCGAGCGAAACCATGCCGACTTTAGGCGGAAGAGGGAGTGTTGTTGCCATGTGAGAGGCGCGCCATACGCGCAGATTGACACTTTTGCCAGCCTAGCGCGAGGGCAATTGCCCGATCGGGTCGATGGGCGTGCGGTTGCGGCGCAATTCGAAATGGAGTTTGGCGTCGTCGCTGATGCTACCGATGACTTGCCCCGCTTCGACGCGCTGGCCGTTTGCGACATTGGCTTGCGCGGCGCGACCGTAAACGCTGATCCAGCCGTCGCCGTGGCGCAGAAGGATGAGGCCGCCATAGCCTGCGGAGCCGCCATTGCCGACAAAGGCCACCGTGCCACTGGCGGCCGCGCGAATGTCGCTGCCCGCAGGTGCCGCGATTTCGATGCCGCGATTGATGCGGCCTTCACCGGCGGGCCCGAATTTTTCGGCGATGGCGCCGGATAGTGGCCAAATGAAGCGACCGGCGAAGCTGGAGGTTGACGCGGTGGTGACGTTGGTTTGGGCAGGCGCGCTGCCGGTTTCGATGTCGTCGATGTT
>JANOZQ010000552.1:0-2044 GCA_031429555.1 Sphingomonas sp.
TCCCCCAGCGGCCCCTGCGCAATCGCCGCATAGACCATGTCGGGGAGGCGCACGTCCGCCGTATAGTTGACCGATCCATCGACTTTCGCAGGCAGATCGAGCCGCGGCACCGAATGACCCGTCAGGCGATTGTCCCTGTCCACCCGCCACGCGACATTGGCGGGAACTTTCAACCCCGCCGCTTCCGCCGCGACTTCGCCAAAGCGCATCCGGTCATTTCCGCGCACGACAAACCCGGCTTCGGTGTCACATGCCTGCCAGCTCGCATCCCAGCGTTTGGCCGCCGCGACGCAAAGCAAAGCCCGCGCCGCCGCGCCTGCATCACGCAACACCGCTTCGAACGCACGCACCGATGTCGATCCGCCGGTCACCATTTCGGCGCTTCGCGTCGTCCCGAACCATTCTTCGGCGAGCAAGTTATTCGCATAAACCGGATTGGCGGGTGCAGCTTCAACCGCGACGGTCCGCCAGTCCGCGCCAAGCTCATCCGCCAGTATCTGCGGCAGCGTCGTATAAACGCCCTGCCCCATTTCGACCTGCGGCACCACGACCGTGACATGGCCATCGACACCGATTTTGACATAGCTGTTGAAAATATGTTCGCCGGGTGCCGCGACCAGATTGTCGGGAAAGACGCGCGGCCAGACCGCCCAAGCTACGATCAGGCCAACACCCGCACCGCCACCGATCAGCAGGTTACGCCTTGAAATGCCTGAATTGCTGCCGTCGCCCATCGTCCGCCTGATAGGGGCGAGTTTCCGAACGCGCTAGCACCCAAAATGTCGAAGCCGGACCCGCGCTTTTGCGCAGGCCCGGCCTCTAACCCTCGATAAGCGACCCAAGGGTATCTTGTTAGCGGCAGTTGCCGTTTTTATCGATTGCACGGCCTGCCAGCGCACCGGCACCGGCACCAAGGATCAGGCCCGTCGTGCTCGGCTCGTTATATCGTCCGCCGCGACCGATTTCGCGGCCTAGAAGCCCACCGGCAATCGCGCCAATGATCGTGCCCGTCGTTCCGCTGCTGCGGCGACACTGGCGGTAATCCTGGCGATAGTCGCCGCGGTTGTCATAACCGCTGCTGCGATAGCCACGGTCATAGTTGCGGTTGTCGTAACGACGGTCGTCATAGCCACGGTCATAGCCGCGGCCCTGATAATAATCGCCGCGCGAATAATGATCGCGCGCCATGGCGGGGGTTGCGGCAACGCCGGTCAGTGCAACACTGGCGACGGCGAACGCACCCAAAAATTTCTTCATCATCGAACGTCTCCTTGCTGACCCGTTGTCTCGATGAATCTTCTCTAAGTTGATTCGCGTGGCGCAAAGCTGAACATCGCTGTTAGGCAATGTTCAGGTGGCGATGATCGGTTAAAGGCGGCACCATGCGCCGTGCCACCACGATCCTGTTTACGCTTATGCTGGGCCAGTGCATCGATGGGTCGATGCCTGCGATCATAGCGCCCGCGCCCGATCAGCGCATCGACATCGCCAGCCAGCCAGTCGCGCTCGATACATCTTACCCGACCCGCCGCCGCGTCGGTGCGCTCAGGTTTATGGGCGCATGGCACCTGACCAGCACGACGCGCGGGTTCGGCGGGCTGTCCGCGCTCGACGTCAATGGCAATCGCGTGATCGCACTCGGTGACGGCGGGACAATCATACGCTTTCGCCTTGGCCGCTTCGGCACTGCGTCGGATGCAACAATCACACGATTGCCCGAACAATGCGGCCGCGTGGTCCGCAAAATGGACAACGATACCGAATCACTCGCGCATGACGGCACCCGCACGGCGTGGTGGGTTGGTTATGAAGGGCGCAATGCGATCTGCCGCATCAATGCAGACTTCAGCGCAGGCGAAGCCATCGCGCGGCCCCGGGCGATTGCGCGATGGCGGCAGAAGGGCGGCGCTGAATCAATGACGCGTCTGGGTGACGGACGTTTTTTGCTCATTGCCGAAGAATCACTTGATAACGGCGGAGTCCATGAAATGGTCTTGTTCGACCGCGACCCCACCGATCGTGCCGCCATCGCAACAACACTCGG
>JANOZQ010000553.1:0-2478 GCA_031429555.1 Sphingomonas sp.
CTGCAGGAATCGAACCCGCGACATCCAGTTTACAAAACTGGCGCTCTACCAACTGAGCTAAGCCGGCACGTTATTGTTGGCCGGATCGGACAACAACCAAGGTTGCTACGATCCCGCGTCGCGCGCCATTGCCTTAGATAACGCCAAAGGTCCAGCCCTCGGTTTGTGCGACCGCATCAAGACCTTCGGGCTTCCAGTATGCCCGATCATGCGCAACCTTGCGCAGCCATGCAGCGGTCAGAACCGCGTCGGTGGCATGGTCGGTGTAGCGGAGCATGGGTTCGTGCGGTGCGCTGCCCAAAATTTGAAGTGCCGCATCGAGTGCGCTTCCATCGCGCATCTTGCTGAGACCTGCACGCAGACCCGCGTGGCGTGCGGCAAGGCTGGTGTAAATTTCGACGATTACGGAGCCGGTTTTGGGAAGAGGATCGAAGGGCCACACGGGAATGCGCCCAGCGAGGCGATTCAAGACGCGCATACCGGTCAGGCTGGACTTTCCGACTTGCGCTGCGCCGACAAGGTTGAAGCAGCTATAGGGCGACAGGCCGTGTGCAGGTTGGCGCTGTTCGACCATACGCAATCGCCCGCGCCCGGTGCCGAAGCGGTCGCCAGTGCGGTCGCCATGGCGGCGGAAATACCGGCTGGCTTCGGGGTGATCGACGAAGGTTGACGCACTCAGGTGCGGATCATTGGTGCAAATTGTATCAATTATTGCCCAGAGGTCGTGTCCGTTCTCCGGACTGTCCGCCCAGCCGGGGAAATAAGCCCCGGCATCGGCAAAGGGAAATGCGGGTGACAGGTCCATCCCGACTAGCGCCGCGTCGGGCAGGTCGCTCACCAGCCAGTTGAGCACGTCCTGACGCGACCAGATATGACCAGGTCGCACGAGAACGGGTGCGTTACCGCCTCGCTCGCAAACCGCAACCGAAATTCCCGGCTGACGAGGGCCGACGGCACCCGACCAGTCGATGGCAACAAAATGCGCGAATTCAGGCGTGTTGCAGTCCGCCCACTGTGCGCTTGCGGCGCAGGCTCGCGCCAACCACGCCAAATCCCACGATCATCATTGCCCATGTCGAGGCTTCGGGTACTGGCACCAGATTGAATTGCCGGTTCATGTCGCGCGCGGCCGCGGCCTGAACGGCGGCGGTCGGGTGCACGTCGTCGAAATAGAAGAAGCCGGTGCAATCGATGTTCGGCCCCGGCGCCTGAGCGCGCAGGCAGGTTGTGTCCGTCCTGAGCGGTGGCAGTCCGAGCGAGCCCGGATCAGTCGCGACCCGGTTAAAGAAATTGATGAAGCTGAAGCGATAGAAGCTTGTGCCTTGGGTCAGTTGCGGCGTCAGCGCGTCGAGCGCAGTCTGCAACCGACCCTCCAACGCAATGCCGATCGGATCGCTTGCATTGGGAATGCCGGTGATCAGGATGTTCTTCGCGCCAAGACTGTTCAGATAGCGCACGCTGTCCGCATATTGAGTGATGACTTGCGTGCTATATTGCTCGGCAGTCAGTCCGCCGGTGTCGCCGCGGCCAAGCGCAAAGACATCGTTGCCGCCGAAATTCAGGACATAAAGCGCATTGGGATCGCCAACACCCATTGCGCGCGCGGCATAGGCACCCAGTTGCAACGCAAGATCCGGGATCGTGTCACTCGTGTTCGCGACAACGCGCGCGCCGCCCCATGCAAAATTATTGCCGCCCGCGAGCGAGGCGACTGTTGGTCTGCCGAATGTGGCAATGCTCAGGAGGTCGGTATAATCATAGCCGTTGGTGAAGCGCCCCTGAAAATAGCCCAGCGCCGCGTTTGGCGTCGTTCCACCCGTGGCAATGCGGACGTTGCCTGCATCGACCAGACTGTCGCCGAACACAAAATAGGTGGAAAATGTTGCAGCCGATGCGAGCGAGGGAATTGCAAGCGCGGCTGCGATGGCCAACGACCGAATGATGTTCATGCGACTCTCCTTTATTTATTATTCCGTAACCATAAGTGGCTTCGCGTGCATAGCAATGGGATTATCGTTCGGTGCGCAGCCCGGCCCAGTGCGCGAGGCGTTCGGCGATCTTGGCTTCGAAGCCGCGGTCGACGGGCGCATAAAAAGTGGCAGGTGTCATGTCGTCGGGCCAGTAGTTTGCGCCCGAAAAACCCTCTTCGGCGTCATGGTCATAGGCATAGCCTTTGCCATAGCCGAGGTCTTTCATCATTCGTGTCGGCGCGTTGACGATGTTCATCGGTGGCACCAGCGATCCGGTGTCGCGCGCGGTTTTCCAGGCAGCTTTCTGCGCCGTGTAAGCCGCGTTCGATTTGGGCGCAGTGGCGAGGTAGAGGCAGGCCTGAACGATGGCGAGTTCGCCTTCGGGGCTGCCGAGGAAGTCGTAAGCGTCCTTGGCAGCGAGGCACTGGACGAGTGCTTGGGGGTCGGCGAGGCCCACGTCTTCGCTGGCAAAGCGGACGAGGCGGCGCAGGACGTAAAGCGGTTCTTC
>JANOZQ010000554.1:0-2506 GCA_031429555.1 Sphingomonas sp.
GCGTGGCCGGTCGGGGCAATGCCGATCTGTCGCGCCGAGGCGCTTTCGGCGATCCAGCCGGTCAGCATGCCCTTGTCAATGATCGTGGTCGGCTTGGTCGCGAGTCCCTCCCCGTCAAAGGCTTTGCTCCGGAAACCACGCTTTAGCCATGGGTCGTCGACGATCGACACAGCACTGTCGAAGATTTGTGTGCCCAGCGCATCGAGAAGAAAACTGGTCTTGCGCGCGATGCCACCGCCCGAAATCGCACCCATCAGCGCACCGAGCAATGACGGCCCCACGCGCGGATCGAAAACGATGGTCATTGGCCCGCTTTTCAGGCGGACCGGGTTCATGCGGTTGACCGCGCGCGTTCCGGCCTCCCGTCCGATGACGCTGGCGTCGTCAAGATCGCTCAGGTGGCGAACCGAATGATAGGCATAGTCGCGCTGCATCGCGTCGCCAACGCCTGCCAGAACGCTCGCGGAAACGCTATGGCTGCTGCCAGTCGTCGCGCCCGCAAACCCCGCGCTGGTCGCAATCGCGCTGACGCCGTGCCCGACGCTTGCGCTGCCACCCTGGCTGTTGGTGACGCCTTGCACGGCGAGGGCCGCATCTTCGGCAGCAAGCGCGCGGGTTTTCAGGGTTTCGGGCGAGACGCCCTGCCCGTCATCGGTGTCAAACACTGCAAAGGGTCCGCTAGCCAGCAAATCATCCGGAGCCAGCCCGGCGAATTTATCTTCGGGGGCGAGGCGGGCCATCGCGACAGTCCGCTCGAGCAGCGCATCGATGGATGCACCGGAGAAATCGGAGGTAGAGGCGGTTGCCGACCGGCCGCCGACGAAGACGCGCAGGCCGATCTCTGCGCTTTCGGAACTACCGACATCCTCCAGCACGCCGAGCCGCACCGAAACACTGCGCGATGCGCTGCCCCCATAAACGGCGTCGGCGGCATTGGCACCGGCACGAACGGCGCGGGCGATTAGATCAGATGTGCGGTCGAGAGCGGCGTCGGCAGTGAGCATCAGCCCCGCTTAGGGAAGGCTGGCGGTTCCGACAACTGCGCACGCGAGCGCCATCAGCAATCCGGCAAAACGGTTCGAGCGGAATTTGGCAAGGGCATCATCGCCGTTGTGGGTTTTCAATGTGGCGACTTGCCAAGCGAAGTGCACCGCGATTGGCAAAAGTGCGGCCAACGCCAATGCATCAGGTCTAATCGTCCAGATCGCCGCTGCCCAAAGCGACAGCGCAAGCGCGTAAAATAGTGCGACGCCGGCGCGCACATGCGTCCCCATCCTGAGCGCCGACGAGCGCACGCCGATCAGCGCATCATCCTCGCGGTCCTGCATGGCGTAGATCGTGTCGTAACCGATGACCCACGCGATGGTACCTGCGTAGAGCAATAGCATCGGCAGTGCGATTTCGTTCGTCACCGCTGTCCAGCCGGCCAGCGCCGCCCACGAGAAAACAATCCCGAGCCACGCCTGCGGCCACCATGTAATTCGCTTCATGAAGGGGTAGGCCGCAACGGGGAGCAGGCTGGCCAGCGAAATGATTTGGGCAAGCAGCGGAAGTTGCAGCAGAACAACCAGCCCGATCATGCAAAGCAGGACGAGCCACACCCACGCTGCCTTTAATGACACTGCACCACTGACCAAAGGCCGCGTCCGCGTCCGCGCGACCTGCGCATCGAGGTCGCGGTCAACGATATCGTTATAAACGCACCCCGCGCCGCGCATCGCGATGCTGCCGAGGAGGAGCCAAAGGATGAGGCTCCAATGGGTTGTCAGGCCGCCCGACAGCAGTACGCCCCAAGCGCCCGGCCAGAACAACAGCCACCAGCCAATCGGCCGGTCAAAACGTGCGAGCAACGCGTAGGGCCGCGCATGCGCAGGAAGCCAGCGGATGAGTCCGCGCAGTTCGGTATCGGGTGTGGTGACGATTGTCTCGGACATTGCTAGGCACTCATAATGCCCGCAACCCCGTCATGGCCACCCGAAAGCAGCATCCGCCTTTTTGTCGAGACACCACTGTCCGATCTGTCGGAAATCCGCATTGAAGGTGCGCAAGCCCATTATCTGATTTCGGTGATGTGCGTGAAGCTCGGCACGCGGCTGAAGCTGTTCGATGACATTGCGGGCGAATGGCTGGTCGAAGTCGCTGTGCTGGCCAAGCGCGACCTGATCCTGAACCTGCTCGGTCACCTTCGTCCGCGTGAGACCGTGCCCGACTTGTGGCTGGCCGCTGCACCGATAAGGCGGGCGCGATATGACTGGGTTGCGGAAAAGGCGTGCGAGCTGGGCGTGGCCCGTTTCATCCCGGTGCTGACCCGCCGTGCCGTGGTCGACAAGGTCAAGGACGACCGGCTTCGGGCGCATATGATCGAAGCCGCCGAACAATGCGGGCGGACGGCGCTGCCCGAACTGGCACCGCAGATTAAATTAGCTGACTGGTTGCCAACGCTGAATGGACGCAGGTTGTTCTTTGCCGATGAAGCGGGTGGAACGCCGTTTGTCCAAGCCATTGC
>JANOZQ010000555.1:0-5824 GCA_031429555.1 Sphingomonas sp.
AGGCTGCTGATCCGTCCCGAAAATTCAGCACTCGTGCGATCAACGCCGCTGTCGATCACGGCCGCAACCACGCCCGCACCTGACGCACCCGCGTCATAAGCGGCAAGGGCCTGTGCCTGAACGGCAGCGCCCGACCGGCCAGATTCGGCCGAGTTGAAAACGCTAGGGGGCGGCGGAGGCGGCGGTGGCGGCACCGGGGCAGGCGGTGGCGGCGGGGTCGAGGCGACCGAACCGCCACCACTGCCGCCACAAGCCGCAAGCAGCATCATTGGCATGACGCTGCCGATTAATAAAAGCGCACGCAACTGCATAGCCCGCTCCGACCCTCGTTATCTTGTGATTACACCCGGACTTATGCGGTTCCAACATTAACATGTTGTGACGAAGCATTGCTGCGGTAAGGGGTGCGCCATGCCGCGCTCGCTTGCCCACATTGACACTTGGATTTTCGATCTCGACCTGACGCTTTACGCGCCCGAGCACAATATCATGGCGCAAGTCCGCGACCGGATTGCCCTGTTCGTCGAAAATTATTTCGAGATTGACAGCGAAGCCGCGCACCGCATCCGCCACGCATATTGGCGCAGTTACGGGACGACGCTGGGCGGGCTGATGGCCGAACATGGCGTTGATCTGCACGCCTATCTCGATTTCGTGCATGACGTCGATCTGTCGATGCTCACGCCTTGTCCGCGGCTGCGGCAGGGGATCGAAGCGCTGCCGGGGCGCAAACTGATTTTCACCAATGCCGATGCGCCTTATGCCGAGCGCGTGCTGTCGGCGCGCGGACTCGATGGGCTGTTCGAAGGGATGATGGATATCCACACGATGGACCACCGGCCCAAGCCTGATCCGGTCAGCTACACCAAATTTTGCGACACCTTCGCCGTCGACCCCGCATCCGCATTATTTGTCGAGGACTCGGCCCATAATCTCGAACCTGCCCACGCGATCGGCATGACGACAGTCTGGATCAACCACAGCAGCAACAGCGAAGCGGGCGGCAATGAATGTCCACCGTATGTTGATCATGAAATCGCCGACGTCGGCGACTGGCTGCACGAAATTACAGGGGAATTTGCATGAGCCTTCAAGCTACTATCGATGCCGCGTGGGATGCACGCGAAACGATCAGCGCGGCGACGACAGGCGAGGTGCGCGATGCGGTCAACGAAGCGCTGAACATGCTCGACGACGGCAGCGCGCGGGTTGCCGAGCCTTTGGGCGACGGGTGGCAGGTCAACCAATGGCTCAAAAAAGCAGTCCTCCTGTCCTTCCGCCTCAACGACAACAGCATCACGCCGGGACCGGGCGGCAGCAACTGGTGGGACAAGGTGCCGTCCAAATTCGCCCATTGGGACGAAGCAAAGTTCCGCAGCGCAGGCTTCCGCGCTGTTCCCGGCAGCATTGTCCGCCACGGCACGTATATTGCCAAGAATGTCGTCCTGATGCCGAGTTTCGTCAACATCGGCGCGCGCGTGGGTGAAGGATCGATGGTCGACACATGGGCGACCGTCGGCAGCTGTGCCCAGATCGGTGCAAATGTGCATCTGTCGGGCGGCGTCGGCATCGGCGGCGTGCTCGAACCGTTGCAGGCGGGACCGGTCATCATCGAGGACGACTGCTTCATTGGCGCGCGCAGCGAAGTTGTCGAAGGCGTGCACATCGAACGCGGGGTCGTCCTGTCGATGGGGGTATTCATCAGCTCGACCAGCAAAATCATCGACCGCGCGACCGGTGAGATTTTCGTCGGTCGCGTTCCTGCTTATTCGGTCGTCGTGCCGGGCGCGCTGCCGGGCAAACCGCTTCCCGACGGATCGCCGGGACCAAGCCTGTCCTGCGCCGTCATCGTCAAACGAGTCGACGCACAGACGCGGGCAAAGACGGCAATCAATGAGCTGTTGCGGGATTGATCTGCCGGGCGGTGCGCGGTTTCAGCACCAGCCACTTTTGATAAACTGATCGTCCTTCCGAACAGAGGAGCCACCGGTCATCCTCCGGTAACGACTGGAGTTCGGGCACAATGCCCGGATCGCGCGGCCCGCCGAGCAGAAAATCGATGTCGAAATGCCGTTCCGCCGATTGCGTGAGGCGCGCAAGACGGGCGTCGCCGTCGCCGAACATCCGGTTGTGTAGCTCAATCACGATCCGGCTGTGCGCAAGTTGGTCGAAGAGTTTGTCGTCGAACAAACCGAATTCGCCGCCTTCGATATCGCAAAGGAAAACCGCGTCTGCCGGATCGACACCCGCATCACTAAGTTTTGACATCAGTGAGGCATCCGCAGCCCCGAATATCGTAATATGGTCCGAAACATCGTTCAGTCGCGCAACGTCCGCGAGCGCTTCGGATGTGACAGGGTCCATCTCGAAACAGATTGATCGCGAATATAATCCCGAAGCGACAACCCCGACACCGAAATAGCCGTCGGCAGCACCAATATCGACAAGGACGGATGCCTCCTTGCTAAACGTGGCAAGCTGCTCTGTCACGCAACGCTCATAAAATCCCAGCAACATCGGCCCTCTGTCTGCCGCGCCCCATGTCGGGTCCGACCCCAGCCGCAAACCCTTCAAGGGACCCGCCTGCACCATGCCATCGAAACGCTTATGCAGCTCCAGTCCCAGTACCTTGCGCCGCGCTGTGATCGCGTCGTCGCGATCAAATGCTTTACGCCACAGAAAGCGCCCGACTTGCGCCGCAGTGGCCGCGCCGCCACGGGCCCGCAGATATCGTTGCGCACGAGATACGATCGACATGACGACCCCCGAGACACCCAGAATACGGGCTTGGCGCGGGACATATCAACAGCACGGGTCGGTCGCGAGTCATTTTATGACAGGGCGCGCTATCTCAAAAATTGCGCCAGCAACGTGTTCGCCCGCGCGCCGTCCCAGTCCATGCCGCCGACAATGCGCCACACTTCCTTGCCATTCGCGTCATAAAGAACAGTCGTCGGCAACACACCGCTTTCGAAGTCGAAACCGAGTTTGCCCGCTTCGTCGCGGTAAGGTTGCAGCATCGCGAACTGGCGCGGCACCCACCATTTGGCGATGGCAGCGGCATCGTCAGTCTGGTTAACGACAACGACTTGAAGTTTGCCCGCACCGCGCTTGGCGAGGCGGTCGAGCGAGGGCATTTCCTTCACGCACGGCCCACACCATGTCGCCCACAGGTTGACGAGCACCGGCTTGCCCTTGAACGCAGCCAGCGTTACCGGCTTTCCATCGGGCGTCGTGAAAGTGCTTGGTGCCGTTGCTTTGCCGCGTTGCGTGATATCCAGCACACCCGGCTCTTCCTTTGGCGCTTCGACAGCCTTGGGTTGCGGCGCGGGCGTTGGCTGCTTATCGCAGGCTGCGAGTAGCAAGGCGGGGATCAGGGCGATTACAACGCGCAAGGAGAATTCCAATCCTATGTGGGGCGGGCGCTTTGGCGAAGGGCCAGACGCCGTCATGCGCGCGATAAATGCCTCGCTGCCGTTCGACAAGCGGATGTGGCGGCACGACATCGCCGGATCGCAGGCGCATGTGGCGATGCTGGGCGCGCAGGGCATTCTGACCGCGGCGGATGCGACGGTGATATCCGAAGGGCTGGCGGCGGTTGCGGCGGATTATGCGGCGAACGGCGTGCCCGATGATGCCGCGCTCGAAGACATTCACATGGCGACCGAAGCAAAACTCGCCGCGCTGATTGGGCCAGTCGCGGGGCGACTGCACACCGCACGCAGCCGCAATGATCAGGTGGCGACCGACTTCAAACTTTGGGTGCGTGATGCGATAGATTCCACCGATGCAGGGTTGGTGACCCTGATGGATGGACTGCTCACCCGTGCCACCGAGCATGCCGATTCCGTGATGCCGGGCTTCACGCATCTGCAAAGCGCGCAGCCTGTGACGCTGGGCCATCATCTGATGGCCTATGTCGAAATGCTGTCCCGCGACAGGGGACGCTTTGCCGATGCCCGCGCGCGGTTGAACAAATGCCCGTTGGGCAGTGCTGCTCTTGCGGGGACGGGGTTCCCGATTGATCGTGACATGACTGCCAAGTCATTGGGCTTTGACGGACCCACTGCCAATTCGCTCGACAGCGTCAGCGACCGCGATTTCGCGATCGAGTTTCTCACTGCCTCCGTGCAATGCGCGCTGCATATGTCGCGGCTCGCCGAGGAAATCGTCATCTGGGCGTCGCAGCCATTCGGGTTCGTGACGCTGCCCGATGCCTGGTCCACCGGCAGCTCGATCATGCCGCAAAAGCGCAATCCCGATGCGGCCGAGTTGGTGCGCGGGCACAGCGGGCGCATTATGGGCTGCATGACGAGTCTAATGGTGACGATGAAAGGGCTCCCCCTCGCCTATTCAAAGGACATGCAGGACGACAAGGAGCCGGTGTTCGAAGCGTTCGACCTGCTCGGACTGTCACTCTCTGCAATGACCGGCATGATCACGACTCTGACATTCCGGACCGACCGGATGCGCGCGCTGGCCGAGGCTGGCTTCTCGACCGCGACCGATCTTGCCGACTGGCTGGTCCGCGAAGCCGATGTGCCATTCCGCGAGGCGCACCACATTACGGGCCGCGCAGTAAAACTGGCCGAGGAGCGCGGGTGTGGCCTTGCCGACCTGCCCCTCGATGCCTTGCACGCCATAGACCCGCGTATCACCGACAGCGTTTATGGCGTCCTCACGGTCGATGCCTCGGTCGCCAGCCGCATCAGTCATGGCGGAACCGCGCCAGTTCGGGTAAAGGAAGCCATCGCCGCTGCGCGCGCGACCTTGGGACGCTGATCATGAAGACTGTTGTTGCCCTAACCCTGATCCTTGCCCTGTCGGCCTGTGGCGGGCGACAGGTGCTGAAGCCGCAGCAAGGCGCGGCCCTGCCCCCCAAACCCGAATTTGCCGCATCCGTGCCGACGCCCGAGCAGCTGATGACCGCCGACGACCAGGCGCGCCCGCAACGCAATGACGAGCTGCTGCTGAAATCCGAAAAGCGCCGCGACGACAAATTCGACCTGCCACCGACGGACTGATCCATGGACCATTTCAATTACAGGAACGGCACCCTCCACGCCGAGGATGTGCCGCTGAGCCGGATTGCCGAAGAAGTCGGGACGCCAGTCTATGTCTATTCGCGCGCGACGCTGGAACGGCACGCGTTGGTATTTCAGGACGCGGTGAAACCTGCGGGCCGCACCGATGTGGCGTTTGCGGTGAAAGCCAATCCGAACCTTGCCGTGCTGCGTGTGCTGTCGAATGCAGGCATGGGTGCCGATGTTGTGTCGGGTGGCGAGCTGGAACGTGCGCTGGCGGCGGGGATGGCGCCGCACCGGATCGTGTTTTCTGGGGTCGGCAAGACGCAATCGGAAATGGCGCAGGGGCTGGACTGCAAGATCGGCCAGTTCAACATCGAGTCTGAAGAAGAAGGCATAGAGTTTTCGGCCATTGCCGAGGCGCGGGGGTTGAAGGCGGACTGTGTTCTTCGCGTCAATCCCGATGTCGATGCGGGGACGCATGCCAAAATCTCAACCGGCAAGGCGGAAAATAAATTCGGCGTTGCGATTGGTGATGCGCCCGCGATCTATGCGCGGCTGGCGGCCTTGCCGGGTCTCAACATGCGCGGCGTTGCATTGCACATCGGCAGCGCGCTGCCGACAATTGATCCGCTTGAGGAGGCCTTCATCCGCATGGGGCGGCTGGTTAGTGATCTGCGCGGTGCGGGTCAGACAGTAACGCATGTCGATCTCGGCGGCGGGCTCGGTGTCGCCTATCGTCCCAGCGACGTCATGCCGACGCCCGAGGCCTATGGCGCGATGGTTGCGCGCGTCTCGAA